>JALZWI010000174.1 GCA_023299895.1 Arenicella sp.
ATTAATAAATCTTGAGCAAACAACCTCAGCCATCCATCCTTACAATTTTTATTGGGGAAGACTGATTAAAAATAAATCAGCAATTAGCTACAGCCCTACTTTTGCTCTTTAATTAGACTTGATGAACGTCATTTGGCGGCAAGCATTTAGCTAAAATCAAATAACCAATTACACCAGATATCAGTGAACCAACCAGGATTCCGAGACGCTCATCAAAAAGTGTATTTACACCAACTTCTGCGAAGGCCAGAGACCCTATAAATAGACTCATCGTAAACCCAATACCACATAGCGCACTTGTGCCATACAAAGAAGCCCATGACATATTGCTTGGCATTTTAACAATTCCTAGCCAAATAACCAGGCCACAAAGTGTAAAGATCCCAATCTGTTTACCTACCACTAAGCCTAAACTAACTCCCAAAGTCACATCATGAAATGCAACATCTGATGTCATACTGACAAAACTAACCCCAGCATTGGCAAAGGCAAATACGGGTAGTACGAAAAATGCGACGATTGAATGTAAGTCATGTTCAAGTGACTTTAATGGTGAAATTCCTGAATTAGATTTGCCCTTAAGCGGAATAAACATCGCGACTAAAACGCCAGCCAACGTTGCATGAACGCCTGACTTTAATAAACCAATCCAAATAATAATGCCAATAAGGATATAAGGACTTCTCGACTCAACACCGCGGCGATTCATTATATATAAAATCGGAATACTGGCTACAGCCACCATCAAGGCAATAATCGAGAGTTTCGAGGTATAAAATAGTGCGATAATAATGATTGCACCGATATCATCAAAAATCGCCAAAGAAGTTAAGAAAATTTTCAATGACGTTGGCACCCTAGAGCCAAGTAAACTAAGTACGCCAAGAGCGAATGCAATGTCAGTTGCTGCTGGAATTGCCCAGCCATTTACCGCGACTGGGTCATCAAAATTAAAGACGAGATAAATTAACGCTGGTACTGCCATGCCGCCAATTGCGCCGACACCTGGCAAGATCAAATTACGCTTGTCTGACAACTCACCTTCGATGAGTTCACGTTTTAATTCCAAGCCGACCAAAAAGAAAAATAAAGCCATCAAGCCATCATTAATCCAAAGCAATAAAGGCTTAGCGATTTGAAGGCCACCAACCCGAACCTCGACGGGTGTCTCCAATAAAAGATTATAAATAGAGACTAATGGTGTATTGGCAATAATAATTGCCAATACAGATGTCAGCATTAATAAAATACCACCTGCAGATTCAAGTTTTAAAAAACGGCTAATCGCTGAAGAATCGACGGTGCTAGAAACTGGTTCACTCATTGGTTTTTGTGTAATTCTGTAAATTAAACTGCATAATATTGATGAATTTTACCTGAAGCCATAAGCAAACATTGTGAATTTTTAGTGTTATTTTTTTTACTAATTCAAGGCACGACCTTAGAGTTACGCGATATGGAAAACCCTGAATATTCAATCGACAGTTTAGAAACTGCTAGAGACTCACAAGTCAGTAACTTTGAAACAATGTTGAGTAATTGATAGTAATTTTTTCATTATTTTTCTGGCGGAGCAAACATCGCAAATAATTCAGCACCAGTTAAATTTTGAGTTTTTTCAGAAAAGTTATAATAATGTGGTTTTTCATCAATAAATACCTGCCCTTTAAAGATTAAGTCACCATCTTGGTCAAACAATCCCACAGGCATGTGATGCGTTTTATTTTCTTTGAGACGATAGAACAAATGCGTGCCGCATTGTTTGCAAAAGCCGCGCTCTGCCCAGTCTGATGAATTGTAAATAGATATATTTTCTTCGCCGTTAAATTCAACGGCTGCACCGCATTGTATTTCAACAAACGGGCCACCGCCCCATTTACGACAGCTATTGCAATGGCATGCTCCAACATGGTTACTGGCTTGTGATGCGATAATCCTTACTGCGCCACATAAGCACCTACCTTCACGTTTTGAATGAGTTTCAGTTGAGTCGATCATAGCTCACCTCTTTAGTAGTTCAAATGCACTCTGTTTCTTTTTCCCTCAAAAGGCTACGACTCTTGAATATAAAAAGGTATGCAGACGACTTGTTTGCATACCTTTTTATACATTAAACAAAAGTACTAGCGATTGCGCAACGCAGCAATTCGATCATCTAACGGCGGATGGGTTGAGAACATTTTCTTAACACCACTATTAATACCAAATGCCGCTAGTTGCTTTGGTAACTCGCCAGATTGACCCATTTTGAGACGCTCTAAAGCGTTGATCATGTTTTGTGAAGATGAATATTTAGCGCCACCTTCATCTGCTTTAAATTCACGAATACGGCTAAAGTAAGCAACGACGATACTAGCTAAAAATCCAAACACTATTTGGCCGCCAAAGTAACCAACATAATACCCCATACCACGACCATTACGGTCAATCGCCATGGCTAAGGCACGAGCAAGAATCAGTACAAAAGTATTCACGACTCCTTGAATAAGGGTTAATGTGATCATGTCGCCATTCGCAACGTGAGCAATTTCATGGCCCATTACTGCTTCGGCTTCTTCACGAGTCATGTTTTCTAACAAGCCAGTGCTGACAGCTACTAGAGCATTATTTTTATTAGCGCCTGTGGCAAAGGCGTTCATATCAGGTGTAGAGAAAATACCAACTTCGGGCATGCCGATATCCGCTTCTCTCGCTTGACGCTCGACAGTACGAAGAAGCCATTCTTCTGTTTCATTTTTCGGTTGATCAATTATTTGTACACCAGCACTGCGTTTTGCCATTGATTTAGACATTAATAACGAGATAATTGATCCGCCAAAACCAAGTAAGACAGCAAAAATAAGAAAACTAGTATTCTGATTCCTTAACTCAGGCGGCAACAATGGCATAACAATCGCTAAAACGATTGATAACACAATCATAATTGCAAAGTTAGTGGCTAAAAAATATAAAATTCGTCTCACAAGTTTGATCCTCTAAATATTAAGATGTCTATAATATGGGGATAAATAATAATTGATTCAAGACAAGAAAATATGACTTTTGTATCATAAAGTTAACTTTTTCGTTTAAATATCAACAACTGTCAGCTTACTTAGAATAAATAATCATGTTTAAAGCACTCCAAGACCTGTTTCAGCAATCTACGTCGAGTTATTCAAAAGACCAAACTTTGGACGTTAAATTAGCTGCCGCTACCCTTATGTTTGAATTAATTCGCTCCGACGGACGAATCGATGACTTAGAAACAGCGCAAATGAAAGCACTTTTACGTAAACAATTTGAATTGAGTCAAGTTGCCAGCGATGCCTTATTCGAACTTTCGGAACAAAACGCCAAAGATGCAATTAGTTTGTATGAATTTACTCGCGAAATTTGCGATAACTGGGATAACGAAAAACGCGTAAAATTACTTGAAAATTTATGGCTATTGGCTCTCAGCGATGACGTGATAGATCCACATGAACGACACTTGGTACGTAAAGTCGCTGGTTTGTTGTATCTCAATGAATCTCAAATTATTCAGTCGAGAGAGCGCGCTAAACAGCGTCTAGAATCACAATAGGCACTTTAATTCGGGATGCGCTCTAGGCCGTTCGTAATAAGTTCTGGCAATAACAACCCTCAGACTCTAAAATCAATCTCAAAAGATAATAAAACCAAGGTCACCACTTTAAAGGAGAACCTCAATGAAACACATATTGACTTTGATAATGGCATGCTCATTGTTTGCCTGTTCAGATAATGGCAATAATACTACGACAATAACTGACTCAGTTGCGAGTGCAAATTCTACTGAACCACAAGAAGTCATTAAACTCAAGTTAGCGCATGGTTGGCCTACTGATTTCCCGCTGTTCGGAACTTCTGTTAATGAATATGCCGACCTAGTTGCGCAAATGTCAGATGGCCGTATTGAAATTAGTATTGATAGTACCAATAAGCACAAATCGGCTTTCGGTATTTTTGATTTTGTCAAAAGTGGACAATACGACATTGGACAATCAGCATCGTATTATTATGGTGGCAAAGACCCTGACACCCTCTTCTTTGCATCAATGCCATTCAGTATGACGACGATTGAACAAACGGCTTGGTTTTATGAAGGTGGCGGTCTAGAACTTGCCAACGAGGTTTTCGATAAACACAATATCGAAGTTGCGCTAGGTGGTAATACCGGCATGCAAATGGGTGGATGGTTTCGTAAAGAAATTAATACTGTCGAAGATTTGAATGGGTTAAAAATTCGTATCCCTGGTTTTGGTGGCAAAGTTATGGCGGGCGTTGGTGCGGTGCCAACTAATATTCCAGGTGGTGAGCTCTATCAAGCATTAGAGCGTGGCACTATTGATGCCCTGGAATGGGTAGCACCAAGCCTTGATCTGCGAATGGGCTTTCATAAAATCGCCCCGTATTACTATACTGGCTGGCATGAGCCTGGTACTGAATTAATGTACTTTTTCAATAAAGATATGATGGCAAAATTACCTACTTGGGCACAATCTATATTACGCAATTCTGCTCGATTAACCGCTTATGATATGAGCACTGAAACCTTTGCATCGAATGTTGATAACTGGGATACCATTGCAACCAATTTCCCTGATGTAAAGGTTAAAGAGTTTCCCACTGAAGTTATGCAAGCATTGCAACAATCAAATGACAAGTTACTTGATTCAGAGTCACAACGTAGTCCAATTGCTAAAAAAATCATAGAGTCTCGAGCAGAATACTTACGAAAATCGCGAGCATGGTTAAACATAGGTCAACGCGCTTATCTCGATACAGTTTCACCAAATTAGCTTAACTTAAGAGCTTTTTGCCATGCTTAAAACTCTTGAACAAAGAATAAATCGTTGCACCGATTTATTAGGGTATCTCGCTGCTGCTCTATTGATTTTACTGGTCATGGTCATGGCCTATAATGTTATTGCTCGATATGTATTCAGTGGTTCATCATTAGGTCTTGAAGAGCTATCGTGGCATTTATATTCGGCTATATTTTTGTTAGGGATTCCGTTTGCTTTGAAAACTGGTTCGCACGTCCGTGTTGATTTACTTTACGATCGTTTTTGCAAAAAAACTCAAGCATTGGTTGATTTGATTGGCAGTGTGATTTTTCTAATGCCAGTCTGTTTGGTGGTAATTTGGTCAGGCTGGGAGTTCACCCTCGCCTCGTATGACCTTGGTGCCCAACCTGATTCCGTATCTGATTTTTTTCAGCAATTAGTCAGCTCTGGTATAGGGGAAAAATCACAAGATCCTGGCGGCTTGCTGAACCGCTGGATTATTAAGGGTGTTATACCGCTATCTTTCTTCTTTTTACTATTAAGCTCAGTCGCATTTTTCATTGAACGCCTTAATGTTTTCTTAAGCCTAAAAGAAGGCCAAGAAAAAGGTCACGATATCAATCCGGTGATTTAATGATTGGCATCTCTATTTTTGTCGTCGCTTTATTGCTCTTGTTGTTCGGCTTTCCAGTTGCCTTCACTTTTGCAGGCATTGGCATTGCCTTCATTATTCTGTTTGCCGAACCCAGTCAGCTGGCACAAATCCCCTATCGAATATACTCCAACTTTGGCGATAATGGCGAGGGCTTGGTACTGATGGCTGTGCCGCTGTTTATCTTTATGGGATTAATTTTACAGCGCACCAAACTCGCTGAACAACTGCTCGAATCAATGGGCCAGTTGTTCGGTTCTTTACGAGGCGGTTTAGCCATATCTACTGTTTTAGTGGGCGCCCTACTTGCTGCATCGACTGGAGTTGTGGGTGCTAGCGTTGTCGCAATGGGATTGATTTCGTTGCCGGTTATGTTGCGCCACGGCTATCGTAAAGAACTCGCGACAGGTACGATTGCCGCTTCTGGCACATTAGGTCAAATCATCCCTCCTTCTATCGTGTTAATTATATTGGGCGATGTCCTTAGCGTACCGGTCGGCGACCTATTTCGCGCAGCACTCGCACCTGGACTGGCTCTAATTGGCGCTTATATTGCCTATATCTTGATCTGGAGCTGGATGAGGCCTGAAGACGCACCAGTGATTCCCAGAAATCCTGATCATAATAAAAGCAAAGTTATTTTGAACGCCTTAGTCGCGGTGCTACCACCATTATTATTGATCCTTGTGGTTCTAGGCTCTATTTTTATAGGTGTGGCTACACCAACCGAATCATCCGCATTGGGATGCGTTGGTGCCGTGGTGCTCGCTATAATCTACCGTAAATTTTCATTCCACATGCTGTGGGACAGCTCTATCGAAACAGTGAAGATCACTGCAATGGTGTTTGCCGTCCTTTTAGGTGCTTCGATTTTTTCTATGGGCTTTTCCTATACTGGCGGCGAAGAGCAAGTTGAACATTTACTGCTTAGCATTCCAGGTGACAAATGGGGCTTTTTGATCTTTACCATGCTGCTTATCACCCTATTAGGATTCTTTTTAGACTACATTGAAATCTCTTACATTGTATTACCGCTTATCTATGTGGTTGTAGATGAACTCGGTATCAACATAGTTTGGTTTGCAATTTTAGTCGCAATGAATCTGCAAACCTCGTTCTTGACACCTCCTTTTGGCTTTGCACTGTTTTACCTAAAAGGAGTTGCGCCAAGCAATGTCAGCACCACCGACATCTATCGTGGTGTTGTGCCCTTTATTTTGATTCAACTGGCGGTATTGTTATCAGTATTGTTCTGCCCACATTGGTATGGACTGAGCGCTGAACAAGCTACGCTTTGGTAATAATCATGCCAAACAAACGTATTTTTTATTTTTTAAGTGTCTTTTTTGCTCTTATTGCAAATGCCAACGCAGTTGACTATCCCAAAGGCCATCAAGCGTTGGAGGTTTTTGATGCACAAGGTATGGAAGCCACACCACAGTGGGTAATGTTCTGGATTATATTTATGGTGGCAAATTTTGCTGCCGGCTTATTTTTTATTCGACGACACCCGATCGCACGTTGGGTTGTCGGCAGCTTTATAGCGGGAATGCTTGCGCTGAGTATTTCTGAGGTTTTAGGCATTGTCCAGTTATCCGGATTTATTGCTTTATTACACCTTGTTTTTTGGTCACCAGCTCTGTATCAGCTATTAACAAAACGGCCATTTCTAACTAAAAAAAGAACGGTTTTCTCAATTTGGTCTGCCGTCATCACCCTGGTAATATTGCTTTCGTTTGTGTTTGATATACGCGACTCTATTATTTACTTAAATCATATTTTTTAACGACCTTATATATCCCTTTAAAAAGGTTTATTTCTAACCCTAGTTGGGGCATCATAGCGTCGAAATTAAGGCTTGAACCAACAACCTTAAACAATAGAGTTATATTTTAAAATTATAAAGGTAAACAGCTAAGTGGCTAAAGAAGATCAAATTGAAATGGAAGGCACCGTAATTGATGCCCTACCAAATACCGAGTTTAAAGTTGAACTCGAAAATGGACACGTTGTGCATGCACACATCTCGGGTAAAATGCGTAAGAACTACATTCGAATTCTACGTGGAGATCGAGTGATGGTAGAACTAACTCCTTACGATTTAACCAAAGGGCGAATTACCTACCGTAATCGTACTTAGTACCGTTTCTTATTTACAACTCAAGGATTGAGTACCAATACATAAGTTAACAGCTTAATAATTAGACTTAAGATAGCTGTATAAAAAAACACTGTACATAAAATCAGCTTACTGATATATTCAGTGTCATGAAAAATACAGAACTAAAACAGTTGACCAAGCGCCAACAAGAAATTTTCGACTTTATCCTTGAACGCATGGCCAGCAACGGCGCGCCTCCTACCCGTGTTGAGATAGCCGCTCATTTTGGCTTTAAATCTCCTAATGCGGCTGAGGATCATCTAAAAGCACTACATAAGAAAGGTCATATTGAACTTATTTCAGGCACTTCTCGCGGTATTTTTATCGCAGAAGCCGCCAGACTAACTGCTCAACAAAATTTGCAATCAGACGGCAGTGATTCTGAACTCGGCAATGCAACGGGTATGGCGGTAATCGGCGATGTCGCCGCAGGTGCACCAATCTTTGCCAGCGAACACGTTCAACAATATGTCAATGTAGATCAAGCCCTATTCTCCGAAAACGCTGACTTCTTACTCAAAGTGAAAGGCGACAGCATGATCAACATAGGGATTTACGAACAAGACCTACTTGCCATCAAGAAAAGCACTACCGCTCGCGAAAACGAAATCGTTGTCGCCAGAATCGGTGATGATGTTACCGTCAAACGGTTTCAACAAAATGGCAGCTCGGTATCACTGATTGCTGAAAATGACGACTACAGTCCAATTAACGTTGATCTACAGACCGAAACATTCGCCATTGAAGGCATCGTGGTTGGTTTAATTCGACGCTGGTGTTGATTGATTCGGTATTTATAAACCGTCTATGTCGAAAACAATAGATTTAAAATGTTCTTGCGGTTCAGTTGAAGGTAAGCTTGATATAGTTTCCGGTTCATTTTTCCATGTCGCTTGTCTGTGCTCAGACTGCCAAGCATTTGCAAACCATTTAGGCAATGCAGACAAAATTCTAGATACGGATGGCGGTTCAGAACTATTCCAAACTTACCCCGCTTATCTGCAAATTTCTGCAGGACAAGACAAGGTACGCTGCCTACAACTCAAAGAGAAAGGCTTATACAGATGGTATACCGCCTGCTGTAATATGCCGTTAGCCAACACCATGAACTCGGCAAAAGTGCCATTTATTGGTATCTCAGTCAAGCTAATGCAGTTCGCCGACCAACAAGAAAAAGATACTGTTCTGGGGCCAATAAGCTTAAAAGCATTTGGCAAAGACGCTATCGGAGAAATGCCAAGAGACACTCACCCCAAGTTCCCTATTTCATACATGCCCAAAATTCTGATGTTTATGATCAAAGGAATGCTCACCAAGAAAAACACTCCATCACCTTTTTTTCAAAACAAAAAGCCTATAGTTGATATCAAAACTTTGTCATGAGCAACCATCTTAACTTCTCGATCAGACAAAGTCATGTTCAACGAAGTTGTTGAATAGTCAAAGCAGAACCTGAACGGTTTCATGAATGAATGGAATGCTGAAGCCCTCACATTTATGTTGTATGATCACTGAAATTATCTTAAATCTGAGAAATAAAAATGAGTCTCCTAAAAAATATAATACAGCTTTTTATTATTGCATCACTGTGTCTATCAAGCATCGCTTTTGCTGAGTTAAAAACTTATAAAATCAAACCTTCTCACACCTACCCTTCGTTCGAAGCTGATCACCAAGGTGGGCTCTCGTTATGGCGAGGCAAAATCAATTCGAGCATGGGCACTATCCTTTTGGACAAAGCTGCTGAAACAGGAAGCATAGACGCGACAATGGATATGACAACAATCGACTTTGGTCACGAAGGCATGAATGCCTCTGCCAGAGAGATAATTTTGTTCACTGACGACTACCCCACAGCAAAATACACTGGAACGTTAACTAAATTTCAAGATGGTAAACCCACTCTAATTGAAGGTGAAATGACACTGATGGGTACAACCAAACCTTTGAATCTAACTATCAACACATTTTTATGCAGACCTAATACACGCAGTAACGTGCCAGGTGCAGAAGTTTGTGGTGCGGATGCCTCTGCAGACTTTGATCGTAGTGAATGGGGTATCAATTATGCTTTGGATGGCGGATTTTTCCCTAATGTAAAACTACGAATCACTGTTGAAGCAGACTTACAATTAGACGATCCACAATAGGGTAAATTGTCGAGGTCACCGATATGTAAATACTTGGTCTCCTATTTTATATGGCTATAGCCAATGGTGGCATTTGGCCGAATAGTTGTTTTGCACTTAACACTATCCATGTAAATTCTACAGTCCTATATTAAGAAAGAACAAGAGCAATTATTTCCAGTTTTACTAAAGCATTGGAGTTAACTGAGATTTCGAGATAAAATGGAGTCAATAACGATGTACACTTTCTTGAGCCGCCAACTATAAACCTAAGAGATAAACTTATAATGCTATCTATAAAAATAAATAAAGCTGCCATAGCTTTAGTCATGTTAATTTCTTTACCAGTATTAGCACAATATAATAAGGTGGAAATCGTTGATTCATTAAATGACCCTGCGTTAGAGTCTAGCCATGTGCCGCAACAAACTCCTGTTTCAAGTAATATAGACGGAGTGGCAATAGACGGTTATGACCCTGTTACTTACTTCACTGAAAATAAAGCGATTAAAGGGAGTGAGCAACATGTTTGTGATTACAATGGAACCACATGGCATTTTTCTTCACAAGAAAATAGAGATCTTTTTTTAAATGCTCCAGAAAAATATACACCCGAGTATGGTGGTTACTGTTCGCATTCAATTACTGAAAACGATATCGTTACGTCAAACCCAGAAGCATTTGTTGTAAGAGATGACAAACTTTACCTTTATGCAAATCAAAAAGTGCTTGATCAAGATCTTAAAAAAGACGAAGTTACATTAGACCTAGAGTTCAAGAAACGAAAAACTAATTGGTCTGAATATGAAGTGCGCTTTTAACAGTGTAGTCTGCTATAGAATTTATTGCATTCAATGCTAGAGAAATCAATAGAGGCCGAGATCTGAATGATAAATCTCGACTGAGAGTAAATACGTTGCGTATTTCGAATGACCTAAATTAATTCCAACTTATCTGAAGTTGTTTCAATAGCGAGTGCAGCCTAAAGACTCCATGAAATTTGCAGCTACGAACATATAATAAATTTTATCAGGAATATTAAATCGGGTAAAAAAGAAACAACCCCACAAATAACGTTAGTTAAGTTTCTTCTTATTAATTGGTTTTGGCGGTAAAACTACGGCAGCGACACCCTCTTCTGCTAATTCTTCCATTTGTTGAGAACTCACTGTTCCTTTTATATTTTTTTCTTCAGTTTTACCATGATGCATGCTGATCGCTTCTTCAGCAAAGCGATTGCCGACATCTTGAAAGTTAACATCAACATAGTCGTGTACTTTGCCTAACATTCTTTGTAGCTCGGCAAACTTAGCGGCAGAACCTTCTGCTGTGACAATATCTTTAGAGTTTAATCCTTTGGTGACTTTGCCACTGATTTGTCCAGCGTCATTTGCTTTAACGGTCAACGTGTTGCTTTTACGATTAACCTTTGGAGCAGCCACTTTCTTAGTGATATTACTTGAGTCACAGTAAGGACATGTTAATAAGCCATTTTCTCTTTGTTCAAGCATATCCTCACTGTTTTTAAACCAACCTTCAAAGGCGTGCTGAAACTCACAAGTAAGATCGTAAATAATCATCAGTTCTAGTTTAGCTGGATTTTTCTCGACCATTACGCTTTCGCTCATTCTCATGTAAAAAGCGCTTACGGATACGAATACTTTCCGGTGTTATTTCCACCAATTCATCATCATCGATAAACTCAAGAGCCGACTCTAATGTGTGTTTAATCGGTGTTACCAAACGCAATGCTTCATCCGTTCCTGATGCGCGAACGTTAGTTAACTGCTTACCTTTCAATGGGTTAACCGTTAAATCATTATCGCGAGAATGAAGACCAACTACTTGACCTTCATAAACCATTTGCGTTGCACCGATGATCATTTTGCCGCGATCTTGTAAATTAAAAATCGCAAAACCTAATGCCTTACCAGTCCCATTCGAAATTAACACACCGTTTTTACGCTGACCAAAAGACTTATTCTTTTTAAGAGCATAACGATCGAATACGTGATACATCAAACCAGAACCTGATGTCATCGTCATGAATTCAGTTTGAAAACCAATTAAACCACGTGATGGAACCAAAAAATCTAAGCGCACACGACCTTTGCCATCTGGGTTCATATTTTCTAAATCGGCACCACGCTCTTGTAGTGCTTTCATCGTAGAACCTTGGTGTTCATCATCGATATCAATGGTCACACTTTCGTACGGCTCATGAGTTTCGCCATCAACTTCTTTATAAATAACTTCAGGGCGAGACACCGCAAGCTCAAAGCCTTCACGACGCATGTTTTCGATTAGTACGGATAAATGCAACTCACCACGTCCTGAGACTTTAAATTTATCAGGGTTATCAGTATCTTCAACTCGAAGTGCTACATTGTGTAGCAATTCTTTTTGTAAGCGATCACGAATTTGACGAGAGGTTAAGTACTTGCCTTCTTGCCCAGCAAACGGCGACGTATTCACTTGAAACGTCATGGTCACTGTTGGCTCATCAATCGTTAATGGTGGTAATGCCTCAACCGCATCGCGGGCACAAATCGTATCGGAAATAAACAACTCTTCCATACCGGTAATAGCAACAATGTCACCCGCGTTGGCTTCATCAATTTCAATACGTTCAATCCCTTTAAAACCGAACATTTTAGCAATCCGGCTGTTTTTGGTTTTACCATCAACGTCGAGGACCAGCTGCCAGAAGATATCGCAAGCCGGCTTTACTTGCCACCAACCCGCCGGTTTCAGATGCTCAATCCGGTTGTACCAGCCGGGATCAGGTTTCTCCCGAAGGCCGAAATGGGCATTGCGCCGATTGGCTTTACGCAGTTGGGACACCAGCGCGGGGAGGCGAAGGCATGGCGTTATCATTGGGACAAAAAGCAGGGTGGGGACTGGCTGACATGGGCATTGTTGTCTTTGTCGTGGTCAAGCAATTGCTCGTTCTTGTTTTCTTGACCGCCTTTCTTGGGGTTCCTGTTGGGATCGCGGGGTTCGTCACGACTGTTGTCTTGGTCTTCGATATGATCACCGACCCTTTGATTGGTCACTACAGCGACCGTACGCACAGCCGTTTTGGTCGCCGTGCGCCGTGGATGGCTGTTGGGGCCGTGGTGATGGCTGCTGGTATGGCCGCGTTATTTGCCGTGCCTGATGGCCAAACGCTGGCCGGAGATTTGGCTTGGGTCATTGGGTTCTTTGGCATCGCCACGATTGGGTTCACCATGGTGGCGATTCCGTTTAGTGCCCAAGCTGGTGAAATGACGCAGGACCCAAAAGAACGGTCCGCCATGACCGGTTGGCGTATGGGCTTTGCGAGCATTGGTATTCTGATCGGTGGGGCGCTCGTGCCGGGATTGGCCGAGAGCATGGGGCATGCCATGGCGGCTGTCGTTGTGAGCCCGTTGATCATTGGTGCCATTTGGATTTCATTGTTTGCCACGCGCAATGCGCCGCGGTTGGCTCAGACGGAACCCGTGGCGTTGAAGGTCGCCTACGGTCTGGTTCTCAAGAACAGAGCTTTCATGGTTTTGGTTGCAATATACGGCATCATGACTTTGGCGATTGCTTTGATCACAGCTGGACTACCCTTTGCGGCGTTGTATCTGATCAATGACACCGGAGACACGATGCTATCAGACATCGCGCAAGCTTTGACGACGCTCAGCCTTTTGTTTGCGGCCTTTGTGATTGGATCAATCCTAAGCCAAGCGGTTTGGGTGCTGTTGTCCAATCGGTTCGGGAAGCTTGCTGCGTTGCAGTTTGGGCTGGTGCTCTACATGGCGCTTTTGGCTGGGTTGTTCGCTGTTTTGCCATCCGTCAATGTGACGATCATTGCAGGGATGTTCGTGCTGGCTGGGTTCTGTAACGGGTCCTATCAGCAGATCCCCTGGGCGATGTACCCCGATCTGATGGACGTAACACGCGCTGAAACCGGAGCCGCCATTGAAGGGTCGTTTTCCGCGATCTGGTTGTTCGGTCAGAAACTCGCGAATGCGATGGCACCAGCAGCACTTGGCGGCATCTTGTGGCTTGCTGGGTGGCAAGAAAGCACGGTTGGCATCATTACGCAGGCGCCAGAGGCCCTGACAATGTTGCAATATGCTATCACGATTATCCCTGCTTTGATCTTGTTGATCTCGCTTCTTGCGCTCAGCTTGGTATACCGACCGCTTGAGAAGGCAGCATTGGCGTAAAATATGTATGATTTGAAGACACTGGACGCAGAACTCGCGGAGGCTGAATCCCAAGTCGCAAACCTACGCGATGGGTGTGCAAAAGCGGTGACGTGGATCGGTGAACCGGGTGTTCAAACGGATGTCGCTGTGGTCTTCATCCATGGATTTTCCGCAACATGTGGTGAGCTACGGCCTTTGCCGGAACTGGTGGCAAAGGCGCTTGGTGCGAACCTGTTTTCAACCCGTTTGATGGGGCACGGCCAAGACGGTGCCGCGATGGGCGAGGCCACGTTGGCCGGATGGCGCGGTGACGTGAAAGAAGCGATTGGGATTGGCCGGGCTTTGGGCAAGCGGATCATTGTCATGGGCTGTTCGACGGGCTGCACGTTGACGACCTTGGGCTTGACGAATGGTGATATCGCAGAAGACGCGGGC
>JALZWI010000175.1 GCA_023299895.1 Arenicella sp.
GTATCTGGCTTAGGTGGTACGGCGTACATCTCCGCCGTATCAATAAAATTAACGCCTTGTTCGAGTGCATACTCAATTTGTTGATTAGCGTCTTGTTGGGTATTTTGATCACCCCAAGTCATCGACCCTAAACAAACTTCAGATACGTGTAGATCGCTACTACCTAATTTTATTTTTTTCATGGTTATTTATTAAAGTGTATTTACGTAAAATTTCTCGTGGCAAACCACGGTGAAACATAACCCTCGCGTTGCGATTCAAGGTTTAAAATCCCAACTGCGTAATTTCGCTAACATTGGAAAATAGACTGCCAACTTAATTTTGCGTGAATCAATTTGACTCATCAAATTACCATATCTTTGTAATTGTACACGGTGTCGATCAGCAATCTGTTGATCGACAAATTCATCCAAGTCGTCGGCTTTAGTAAACGTCGTTTTATAATCGACCACCCAACGAATATCATCTTGATCAACAAAAGTTCGATCTATTCTGTAATTATTGACCACGTCATTTTCAAAGGCGGCGATTTCAAACTCGTTTTTTTGCACAGCATAATCAGCAAAAATAAAGTGCGCATTGGTGTCGCTGCGCATAGTCAGCAAGCCTTTATGCAAGCGCTCAAGAGCAAAGCCAATTCGCTCTGACGAAACATTTAAACTTCGCAACTGTGATCGCCATTGCGCACGCCAAATTGAAAACTGTGTATCAGTTAGTTCTTCCATAAACAGGCTGGCATGATTAAATTGTAACCAGTCATGCATCACCATACCAACCGCAGCAGCAACCTCGGTCGCCCACTCAAACTCAATTTGCTCATCATTATTTTTTAAATCAGACTGCGTTTGTAATTGTTGTCTCGATTGCCAGTTTACTGACTCGCCAAACGATACATTGAAATCACTGGGTAAGCGTACCAATGTTTGATCGATAGCGCTTTGTTGATCATCCTGAATATTCGAATCGGATGATTGCAGCTCAAAATTATTTTGCAGAGGCTCCCATACTGTTGCCAGTAGGCTGCGGCTATCTGGCGCTTTAAGCTCTTCAGTTTTCTGATCAATATTCGCGGCAGCGATTAAAATTAATTTTCGTTCGGCTCGCGTGCAAGCAACGTAGAGCAAGCGTACTGTTTCGTTACCTGAACGGCGTTTTTCCAGTTGACGCAAATACTCGTAGTGATTATTGCTCTCACCAGATCGAATTGGTGCCAATAATAGTTGTGCCTCGCCTTGATCACTCTGATGTTCCGCCCACATCAATATGTCTTTTTGTTCGGCTCTAGGTAAATTCGCTAAACAGGGCAGAATCACCGTATCATACTGCAGCCCTTTGGCTTTATGCATGGTTGAAATGACCACGCGCGTACCGGAGTTATTTTGTGCCTGTGCATACAAACCAGATAACGAACGATCCAATTCATTGAATGATGATAAATTTCCACCGCGCTGACATTGCTCAATCAACGTAAATACCGATTCAACATCATCAGCAGATAAACCAAACAAAGTTTCTTGACCACCCAACGATTGCCAGGCCCAACGAGTAATGCTGTGTAAGCCAAACTGCTGCCGTTGTTGCAGGGCATGCCCCATAACATCACAGAATCGATCTAAACGCCGCTGAGTTTCCACATCTAATTGAGTGGTATCAATCTCTTTCAATTGCTGCCAAATAGTAATGTCTGATCGTATAGCAATTATTTTTATCTGAACTAAACTCAAACCACACCAAGGACCTCGCAATAATGCTAGCCAAGCGACACGGTCATCTAGATGATTGATTGCCTTACATAAAGCGAGCACATCGATAACCGCTGGGGCTTCGTGTAAAGGCTGAATGTCTACACCATCATAAGCAATACCTGCTTGTTGAATTGCCGGCAATAAACTCTTCAAATGACTACGCGAACGAACCAACACGGCAATCTTATTATTGTTATTTTGTTGCGAGTCGTTTAACGAGGCATGTATCGCTTGCACCACTAGTTCAGCTTCGTGATTCTTATCATGAGCAAGTTGAGTGATAATGACAGAACCACTCTCGTCTTGGTGAGAACAGCTTGACGCTGCATAGCTAATTGCCCCATTTAACACTTGGTCATAGGCTGGAAAGCTGTGTTCAAAGGTAGTATTAAACCAGCCGACTAAGGGTGCAGTTGAACGGAAGTTTTCTGTTAAACGCAAAGATTCAATCTCAATGTTATCGAAAACTTTGCTCGTTTTATTTTGCACAACTTGTAAAAATAAGCCAACGTCCGCTTCACGAAATCGATAGATCGACTGCATCGGGTCGCCGACTAAAAATAAACTACGGGATTGCTCATCTAAATTCCAACCAACGGTTAATTTTTTTAATAACTCTAGTTGCGCGTGCGACGTGTCTTGAAACTCATCCACCAAAATATGTTTAATTTGATAATCAAGGCGCAGAGCCAAGTCAGTTGGATTCGCTAATTCTTGCAAGGCTAAATTTGCCCGTTGCGTAACTTCACTATGATCACATTCACCGCTCGATCTAAACCTGAGCTGCAATAATGCTGCCAATGATTTGAGAACATTTTCAAGAGCAAGCAACTGTTGCCAATCAGCTTCGGCAAAGTGTTCATCAGGTAAAAATTCAATTTCTTGCAAACATTCGAGCAATTCAGTATCACCAACCATCTCAGCTAAGACTACTTGCATCGACTCCTTGTGATTATCTTTCTTTGGAAAGCCCATATTCTTATTTAGTGCTTTTCTAAAATCACCTTTATCTGTTAGTAACAAAAAACGTAAAGACATCCAATGTTCCAAAGTAAGCAATGAGCTTTCTTGATACGTCTCAAAAGCTAAAAGCCGTGACTTCTCACCTTCTTTTAGGTTAATCAGACTGGATGCGTTAACCGCTATTTCACACAAACGTTGCAGAGTAGCTTGCGGCAATAGCTCTTCAAGTTTGACGACATGTCCGTCAATAATCGTCCGCCAACTGTGTTGTATTTGTTCGCGCATTTGACGCAAATCATGTTGTAATAAATGTCGCAACCACTGGTCTCGCCGCCCAAGCATGGTACTAAAAAGTTTGCGCGCTCGCGTGTAATTAAAATCTAATTCGAGCAACACTGTTTTTAAGTCCTCGGATAACTCAGATGACTCGCCTAGTAGTTCATTAAATAGTTGTTCAACGGCAGCTGCATAATGCAAATCTGCATTGTCGGTGGTACGTGGTTTGTCGCCTAAACGGCTCAGCCATGGCATATGCCCAGTTAGCTTGCCACAAAAAGAGTCGATAGTAAGAATTTGCAACTGGTAAGGCGTATTGAGAAGTTGCCAGTTATGACGCTTGTCTTGTTCAAGTACTTGAACGGCTAAATCAATACCTTGTTGCTCGAACACATCAGTAGAACACTCTCCCGCTTCAGCCATTTGCAATAACTCGAGCAAGCGTAAACGCATTTCACTGGTTGCTTTACGCGTAAATGTGATCGCCAAGACATTTTCAGGGCGTTCTACTGTGGCAAGCAAGACCAACATTCGATATACCAGTAGGCCTGTTTTTCCCGAACCAGCGGGTGCTTGCACAATAAAAGATTTATCAGCGTGTAAAGCTGCTTGTCGCTGCGCGTAATCTTTAATCATTTACGTGCTCTGCTCGTTTCGCAATTGTGAGATTCGGCAAACGGATTGCAAATCACAATAGCCACAGGTCTTTTCATCGATTGGGTTAACTTGCGCATTGCCTGCTAAAAAATCTTCAGCTAGCTTGGTGAACAGCTCAGGCCATTTAATCCGATTTTCATGCCACTCTTCTTCACTTTTTTTAGCTCGCCAGTCGACTTTAAAAATGTCTGTTTCACTTAAAGAAACATACTTTGAATCATGCTGCTTAACGTTAGCAAAAGCGATGCCTGAGGTGGGTGTTCGTTTCTTTTCATCATGTGCGAGAGCATATAACGGCAACTGCGGATCTCGCATTCGCTCTCCCAACCAATCTTGGCGAGCGACGGTACCCGTTTTATAATCAACAATCACGGTACGCCCATCCGCCAGCATGTCTAAGCGATCGATAATGTAACGAAATTTAATTCCTGCGAACACTGTTGTGCCTTCTTCTTCACGCTCTATTACCGAAAATTCTGTTGGCCGCGCGGCTTCTAACTCTAACCATTCCATTAACAGTGACACAAAACGTGGTTTTTCATGTTTTAGTAAGACTCTTTTATCATCACTTAATAATAGCCATGCATCGTTAGTAACGTCATCAACGACGCCTCCGATTTTTTCTCTACGCTCATCTTGATTTAACGATTTCAGCTGTGCTTGGGTTTGCAATTGTTCCCATAAACGATCAAGCAACAAATGTACGATGTTGCCGCGATCAAAATTATCCAAACCAAATTCGGTCTCTTCTTCGCGCTCAAATTTAAGTTGATGCGTCACAAAGGCTTTAAAAGCACAATTTGATTGGTTTTTGAAAATTGCCGAACCTCCCTCAACAGTTTGCCCTTTCGGCCAAGCAGGCCCAATACTGTCTTGATATGTATCAAGTACAGGATTTAATACATTCGACTCATTTACAAAATTTTTATGGTGAAAATCGTTTCCACGAAAAATAGCCGATGCTGAATACTGAACTTCGCCGTCTTGTTGTTTGTATTGAGCATAACTGAGCTTTACTTGCTTCGCAGAACCTAACAAACTCTGCATGACCTTAACTGCCTGTTGAAAACTGCTTTGAGTGCTCGCTTGAGGATAAGATTCTTGCTCTAATAGGCGGTTTGGGATAAATGAATCTGCCTTAGCGGGCTGTGGGTATTGGTCATCCATGCTCGTGACAAAACAAACATCGACAGGTCGGCCAATTGCCTCATACAGACCAGATATTAAAATTGGCGACGCTGGCGCTTTGGGTAAGAACACAGCATCGTGTGTCATCTGTTGTAAGACTTCAAGGGCACGGCTCATACCTGCTTGCTGTTGTACAATCGTTAATTCAGAAAACTCTTTTAATAAGGCATACCAACGTTGCGCTAGCTGGAATTGCACACTGTTCATTTCTTCGCCGGCAATGGTCGTACTCCAGCCCCAGACATCTAACCATTGAGTTATTTGCAGCACCCATTCGTCAAATGATAAAACGGCATAACCTGCTTCGCCTTTTCGTGCAGTAAGTGTGGATTGTAACGTGATTAATTGCTGCTGAATCTCTTGCAAAAATTCCAGCAGACCTTGTTGTTTAATAGGTTTATCGCGTTGTTGATGATCCAGTAAGCATTGCTGGTAATATTCAGATAACTTATCAACACTAAGCGCATTTACTCTCTGGCGTTTTAACCACTGATCAAAAATTCGACATTCTTGAAGATAAGTTTGGCAATTGCGTAAAAAGCGATTACGTAACAAAAAGCTTAAATCGATCACTTTAATATGATTTTTTAATACGCCGATTAAGGTTAAAGCGGTTTCAATTGCAGGCCATTGTTTAAGTGGTTCACCGAGACTGAATCGATAAACACTGTTGCTTTGTTGTAACTGCAAAGGTGATTTGCCGGCATAAAAAACATCTCTAGCAAGTTCACGCACTTGTGCTTGTCGATGTTGTAAATCAGGAATAACAATATTGATTGTGATCTCAGAATTTTGCTCAACCAGCGCTCGTGCCTCAGTCAATATTGATAGTAATTCTTGTTGTTGATCAGGATAAACAGAGTAAGCCTGAGTTTGTTGACTCGGTTGGGTGGCATGTTGATACTCAATTTCGATGCCTTTGCTAATCAATAACTCAATAAGCGAGGTCTGTTTAGATGTGATTAAGTCATAGGCATACCAAACGACCTTTTTAAATGGTGCGCTTAATTCAGTCTGAAGTAGCTGATTCACTAATAATTGCTCATCAACTAGACCGCGCTTAGTCAATAACTCACTATAACTTGATACCCAAGCAATAAATTGTTGTGTGTCCGCTACATGATCATTGGCTATGGTTTCTAGGCTCACCTGCCAGTCATGTAAGAGTCGCCAACTCCGTTGCACAGCCTTGGCCGTCTGTTGCACATTTAATAGGGTTAATGACTGCTCATCTCGCCGTGACGCAGCAATTACTTGGTTCCAAAGCAGCAACGATTGTTGCTGTGTAATTAAACTTAACGCCTTTTCATTATGGTTCATCGCTGAACGGTTATGTTGCCATAATAATTGCAGATAATCTCGCCATAAGAGAATGTTCGGCGCCTCCCAAACGGTGACTTTTTGCGCCAATCTATCCGTCGCAATTTGCTCGTTTAAATTACTTGCCAGACTGCGGGTCGGCACAATAACAATGGTATCTTGATCTAAATTTTGCAGCCATCCGTCCATTCAGCTAGTGTACTCGTTCAAGTTAATTAGGCAAGTAATGCGCTCATTAGCATCCATACAAATGCTCTATACTTTTATCCTAAAAAAAAGACGATTACTAGATCGTCTTTTTTCTTTTTATCTTATCTAGCGCTAGTTCAAACCCGCCATATAGGCTGATAGCTGCTTGATTTGCAATTCCGATAAACCAAAAGCGATATCCCACATAATACCGTTGTAGCCAACACGTACGCCTTTTTTATAAGCTAATAATTGTTGCTCAAGATATTCGAAATGTTGAGCTGATACGCGTGGATAATTTTTCGGGATGCCGTGACCACTCGGTCCATGACAACTCATACATGCCGCAATGTCTTTTTCGGCATAGCCGCCTCGATAGATCGCTTCACCTGCTTCTGCAAGTGCTTTCTCATCATCCGTCAAACCAGCTGACGTAGCTGCCGGCAAAGAAGCGAAGTAGGCATCTAAATCAATCATATCTTCATCAGATAAAAGCGATGCTTGACCTGCCATGATTACATTAGCGCGCTCGCCTGATTTAAATGCCTTAAGTTGCGTCTCAATATAGCCAGGTACTTGACCTGCAAGATTTGCATTAAGCGGGATGGAGCTTATTCCTTGAGGGCCATGACAAGCGGCGCAAATGGCTGATTTAGTCTGACCTGCGGCTGCATCACCAGCAGCATGTGTCGGACTGACAAACGCTATTGTAAATAAAGCCAAAACAATGGCTATATTAAGTACTTTTTTCAACATTTAGAGCCTCCAACTGAGCTCGCAAACTGTGATCAATAATTCGGGGGAGACTTATAGCATGGCTGCGTGCAAGCCTCAAGAGTCGAGCGCCAGATTAATAAAAATTAGCTGATTTAAGACTATTTTACTGCAACACATAGATGCCATTAACCTCTCTTTTAGTGCGATTACTCGTAGCCACTACCTACAATCTTGTTACAATTAAGCAATGCAAAATACGCCCAATAATAAAGACCAACCAAACGAACAAATTCCAGAAATACTTCGGCAACCAGAATTTATACTTGGGGCTGCCGAACCACATCAATTTCCTGAAGATCAAAAATTTGAAATTGCCTTTGCAGGCCGCTCTAATGTCGGAAAATCGAGCGCGATTAATGCGATTGCTAATCGTCGTAAATTAGCACGAACCAGCAAGACACCTGGAAGGACTCAACAAATAAACTTTTTTTCCTTAGGCGAACAAGCTCGTTTAGTAGACTTGCCCGGCTATGGCTTTGCACAGGTTCCAATACCAGTGAAAGAAAAATGGCAAAAAAC
>JALZWI010000176.1 GCA_023299895.1 Arenicella sp.
ATTATGAATTTTGATGAAGGTGCAATTATTCCATTTGATGGTCTAGATTATGCTGTGTCATCAACACCTATAGAAATTAATAATAGCTATTATTTTTGTGGACGGGACCATCTGGTTACCATATCAAATAATGGTGATATTACTGTGTTAGAGGATGAATGCAACGATTTGACGCTGCATGATGGTGTTTTGTACTACTATGTTCGCGAGCAGGGTGTTTATTCTAGTAATGGAGCAATAGGCGGCGCGGAATTGATAATGCCATGGTCAGATGGTAACGATGTTCCAGATATTCCACAAATATGTTCCTTGAAAAATGCTTTATACATCACTAACCGCTTGAACTTATTGCGAGTTGGCAATGGTGTCCTCACGCAAATTTCGTTGCCTGACTCAAGGAGCACAGAAGCATCATTATATTGTGGTAATGAAGTATTAGTTATAGAAACCTCATATAGAACAACTTCTCAGCCGTTCAGGGATATTCGACAAAAATTTGTTTATGATGTTGAAAAAGAGAGTTTTATTAGGGTTAATAATTTAAATGGTGTAGATAATATATATGACTTTACTTTTTCTCAAGATGGGCAAATTTACTTGACGGGAACTACGACCAGAGATTTTTTCATTGATAATTATATTCCGTTAATCAGGCTTCGAAAAGACTATAACTTAACTCCTGTGTTGATGATGTTGCTTGATGATTAAACAGCTGGATTAGAAATCATTTGCCTTAAGTGATTTGAGACAGTTCTTAGATCACATACTTAGGGTTAGGGTCTTAAATTAGCGGTTAGGCCTTTAATAAAATTACGTAAAACTTGACCACCACAACTGCGATAGTGTTTGTGGCTCGGCTTACGGAATAAAGCACCTAATTCGGGTTTTGATAGTTCGCTACCACCTAATTTGAGTGTGTCGAGCATGTCTTGCTCTTTGAAATTCATCGCGATGCGTAACTTTTTTAGCATGTCGTTTTTACTCAGTCGAAAATCATCTTTAGTTGGTTCAACTGGAGCAGCGTTAGGATTTGGTTCACGCAGGCCGCGTTTAGAGACAATTAGGCCATCTAAGAAGGCCGCTAATTCGGCGTCAGAGCAAGCAACATACCCGTCGTCATCTTCTTTGCAGATTCGGTTCTTAAAACCCGACTTATCTAGTTTAATGCTTGAGTTTGGATCAACACTGAATAACGACACAGCGGTTTGATCGGAGAAGTCAAAAGCAAAGCGTAAGCGTCGTAAAATGTCGTTATTCGTCATTCGGGTTGTTTCTCTGTTAAGAAGATTTACTAAAACGGAATAAGGCTATCTCACCAAATAAATTGGGGAATAGCTTTAAACCAAGGCCGTTACGACCATTTCGGTTGACGGCAATGGAGGATTCAATAGTAAACCCTAGTTCATTACACAATTGCTCAAAGTCTTTAATTGTACACAGGTGAATATTCGGCGTGTCGTACCATTTGTGTGGTAACTCTTTACTAATAGGCATATTACCGTTTAAGCCGATTTGCGCTCGGTTGCGCCAATGGGCAAAATTAGGGAAGGTCACAATGCCGTATTTGCCAACACGTAGCATTTCTTGTAATAGGGCTTTAGGGTCACGCATTGCTTGCAGTGTTAGTGAAAGTACAACATAGTCAAACGAGTTGGAATCAAAATGATCTAAGCCTTTGTCTAAATTAATTTGTATAACATTGATGCCATTACTAATGCATTCGGTAACGTTCTCAGCACTTAACTCAACGCCATAGCCAGAGACTTTTTTTTTCTCTTGTAAATGGTGTAACAAGCGGCCATTACCACAGCCTAAATCCATGACTTTTGAGCCTGGTTCAATCCAGTTGGATATGGCAATTAGATCGTGTCGAGAAAGGTTGGCGTTACTTAATGTGTTTCGCATTAGTTGGCTTCCTTAATGTTTTTAGCAATTCGACCCATGTAGGCATGCATGACCTGCATATATTCTGGCAGGTCGATCAAAAATGAATCATGCCCTTGTTGTGAGTCTATTTCAGCATAACTAACATTGAGTTTATTATTCTGTAGCGCGCGCACGATTTCTTGTGACTTTTCTGGCGAGAAGCGCCAATCACTATTAAACGATAGAACTAAAAAATTGGCTTGGGCATCAGCCAACGCTGCGGTTAGATTATCGTCATGTTGTCCTGCGGGATCAAAATAATCGAGCGCTTTTGTCATCAATAAATAGGTATTGGCATCGAAAGTATCAACAAACTGATCACCTTGATAGCGTAAGTAGCTTTCGACTTCAAACTCTGGGCTAAAGTTGTAATCGAATTTTTCTTTTTTACGTAGAAAACGACCAAATTTAGTGGCCATCAAGTCATCAGATAGATAAGTGATATGACCAAGCATGCGAGCAACTCTTAATCCACGCTCGGGCTTTTTATTATGTTGGTAATAGTCACCATTAAAAAAATCTGAATCGGTGCGAATTGCTTGTCGAGCAACATCGTTAAAGCCAATATTTTGTGCGCTCAATTTAGCTGCGGTTGCTATTAATAATGCATTCTTAACTCTTTTTGGGTAACTGATGCTCCATTGCATCGCTTGCATACCGCCAAGGCTACCACCAATCACAGCCGCCCATTGTTTGATACCAAGATAATCGCCTAGCAATGCTTGCGAATCGACCCAGTCTTTAACCGTGACAATTGGAAAATCAGTGCCGTATGGTTTGCCCGACTCAGGGTTGATAGTCGACGGCCCGGTACTGCCGCTACAACCTGCTAGGTTATTGCTGCACACCACAAAGAATTTATCGGTATCAATGGGCTTGCCTGGGCCGATCATGATGTCCCACCAACCAGGCTTGTGTTCATTTTCACCTGAATTAGAAGAGCCCTCAGCGAGAGTGTAAGAAGAGCCTTCAGCAGGAGTGTTAGAAGAGCCCTCAGCGAGAGTGTTAGAAGAGCCTTCAGCAGGTGTGTAAGAAAGCCTCGCAGCATGATGGTCACTGCTCAACGCATGGCAGATCAAAATAGCATTACTGTTATCAGCGTTGAGGGAGCCATAGGTTTCATAAACCAATTGAAAGCCATGCAATGTTCCGCCGCTTTCTAATTGCAATGTCTGATCAAACTTGGCGAATTTGACTTCTACCATCTTGACTGATTGTGGGTTAGGGGCATCCACTAATCTTAAAAGCCTTTTAAAGGCGCAACGATAAGTTGCAAGCTAAGCTGTAGAAAAATGATGACAAGCATGGGGGATAAATCAAGGCCACCAATTGGTGGGATTAATCTGCGTGCAGGTTCCATAATAGGGTTTGCTAGCGAACGTGCAATACTAACAATTGGATGATCGCTGTATGGGTTTACCCAACTTACTATGATTTGAATAAAAATCGCTGCAAATAACAGATAAATACTGTGCTGGATAATTTCGCCTAGCGTATAGGTGAGAAAAGGCAGCAGTGATGGGGAAATTTGGCTAATAATATATAACAAGTAAACTTTTATACTGGCGATCACAAAAGCGAATACAACCGTTGCTGTATCAACTGAACCAACGCTGGGTAATATTTTACGCAGCGGAATAACGACTGGGTTGGTCACGCTAATAATAAATTGTCCAAAAGGATTACGAAAATCGGTACGTACCCACTGCATCCAAAAGCGCAGTAAGACGATGTAAAGCGCTAGACCGAATAAAGTTTGGCTGAGATAGCTGCCAGCGTTGCCTAAATGATTCATATCAATACTATATTTTAAGAGTTACCAAGTTGCTCAGCCAACTCTTCAGAGCGAAGGCGAGCTGCTTCAAAAGCCGAGCTTACAATCTTGGGGAGCTGATCTGCGTGAAAGGATAGCAAAGCTTGCTCAGTCGTACCGCCAGGCGAAGTAACATTATCAATTAAGGTTTGCAGTGATGAGTCGCTGTTAGCGATTAATTGAGCTGAACCACTGGCGGTTGCTATTGCTAAATCTTTAGCCGTCTCGCTGTCTAAGCCTGCTACTTGCGCGGCGTCAATCAAACTTTTAATAAACAACATGAAATAAGCAGGGCCGCTACCTGATAATGCAGTAACGCTGTCGATGTCGGCTTCGCTGGCCACCCAGCGCGAGATGCCGACAGCATCTAAAAGTGTTTCGGTGATCTTTTTTTGCTCACTATCAACACGCTCGTTAGCATATAAACCGCTTGCGCCGGCAGCAACTAATGCAGGGGTGTTCGGCATTACGCGGACTACCGCGTATTCATCTTCTAACCATTGTTCAATACTATTACTGCGGATACCTGCCACGATTGATACGATCAGCGGTTTTGTATCTTTAAACAACGTAGTCAAAGGTTCGAGTACGCTTTGCAATACCTGAGGTTTAACTGCAATTACAACAACATTTGAATGCTCAAGTAATTGTTGGTTGTTGCTGGCTAATTGAATATTAAACTCAGTTTTGAGTTCTTGCGCTTTCTCACTATTGGGCTCAAATACCATGATATCTTGTGATGTTAAATCATGCTGGTGGTCGTTATTAATCAAGCCGCCGATTAAGCTGCTTGCCATATTGCCACCGCCAATAAAGCCTAGTTTGGTTTTCACGTTATATTATTTTTTTAATTTTAATCATTTCGGATTGATATTGTACTTTGCACGGTGTCTAAATGCATTAACCTTAATGATTTGATCTTGCTTAAGTTCTTGCGCCAAAAAGGGCTGTGCCTATTCTGATCATAGTGGAACCTTCTAAAATCGCAGATTCTAAGTCGTTTGACATGCCCATCGACAGAGTATCTAGCGTTGTCCCATAGCGCTGATTAATTATGTCCAGCGTTTCACGTGCTTGCGCAAAAGGGCGTCTTTGCGCTTGTGTACTAGTCTTCGGTGCAGGGATTAGCATGAAGCCTCTTAGTGTTACGCCTTCTAACTCACTTATTTGTGCGCAGAGTGTTCCTGCTTCGTTTAAAGAAACGCCGCTTTTTGTATTTTCCTGATCAGGGTTTAACTGAATCAAAATATTAAGCGGCGGTGTTGTTTGATTATCACCAGCTAATCTATATGATGCCAAGCGCTGCGCAATTTTAAGTCGGTCTAGCGCATGCACCCAATCAAAATGCTGAGCTACGTCCTTACACTTATTCGATTGCAGCTTGCCAATGAAGTGCCAATCAATATTTTTATTAGACAGTTCCGTTTTTTTAACCAGCGCCTCTTGTAAATAGTTTTCTCCAAACTGACTTAAGCCAGCTTTATAAAAAGCATTTATGTGATCGTTTGACTGTTGTTTGCTTGCACCAATGAGACTGATCTCATTAAAGTCTCTATTTGCCGCAATTGCAGCCTGTCGAATACGATTGTGTATCATATTCAGTTGTTTAGAAGCGAAATCTCTATTACTCATGAGCTATTTTGTGGTTATACTTGATGATATAAAAATACAAATACATTTTATCTTAAAACTGTTAAATCCATTGGTTTAATTTGTTAAGTAGGAGAGCCTATGGACATTACCGAATTACTCGCGTTTGCGCATAATAATAAAGCATCTGATTTACATCTATCCGCTGGTCTACCACCAATGATTCGTGTCGATGGTGACATGAAACGTGTCAATGTCGATGCCCTTAATGCTGATACAGTGTTAAAAATGATTCTGGATATCATGAATGATAACCAGCG
>JALZWI010000177.1 GCA_023299895.1 Arenicella sp.
TCAATTCATTACCATGAATAATTTCATATTCAGCTGAATCAGCTCTCTGGTGATTCACAATGCCATGCATGAGTACTTGTAATTTACCCCTGTGATTATAATCGTAGCGTTCTCGAATAGGTAATTTATCGACTAAATTGACATTGTCATTACCAACTAGTGTGCGCAGAGTTTTACTGTCTTCAGTATCGTTAAAATCCCCGGTTACATAATAATCTATGCCATCTTCTTGCAGTTTGATTGTTTCTTTATAGACACGCTTTGCCTGAGCAACTCGTACTTCAAGTTTTTTGTCGACGCCAGAATTCTCTGGCTCAAAAATACTTGCTTGGTGACGTTTGGAAGCTAAGTGCAAATTAATACAAGCGAGGGTCTCGCCTGATGCATGTTCCTTAAAATAGGCCAGCAATGGTTTACGTGATCCTTCATAACATACCTCTTTGGCACCAAATATTTTAGATTTTTCTAATAGAGTAACGCGGTTCGGGTTATATAAATAACCATTACGAATATTGCCGCCTGGTTGTCCACCATCAGCACCGAGCTCAGGGTTTACGTCAGTCCACTCGTAGGTTACACCACTGAGCTGCTCAACGGTCTTAATTAATAAAGAGTATGTTAAAGATGCGTCTACCACTTCTGAAATTTCAGCACCATCATTGTCTTGAATTTCCTGTAAGGCGACTATATCCGGGAGATTTGCTTGCAATACGATTGCTTGAGCCAAGGTGTGAAAACGTCCTTCGCCCCAATCGTCATCGACGTCTTGCCGGGGATTTAGAACACGATCAGGTGATTCGACATGCGGGTCCAAATTAAAACAATTGAGAGTCATAATCGTCAGCGCATGATCGCTTGGCGTCAGGCTGGATTTATTTAAAGAAATAAAGCTCGGTTCAAATTTAATATCTTGACGTACTGATAACTGATAAGCACCGACTCGGTAATGTAAGGGGCCGACAACATCATTGAGCAAGATTGAACCAACATTTAAGCGCGGTGCGCGATGATATTGCGTTACCCTAAATCCTGGGAACCAACGCAAATGATTATTTTGATCGGCGATAATTCCACCCAACTCATTACGTAACAATGAATAATCCACATCGTCAGGATTAGTTGAATCAATGCCATCTAAGACATAATCACCATGGGCATTACTTGGCGCAATAAAGGTTTGGTTTGCTGGTATACGCATCAGCATGCACTCTAAACTATTAAGTAAAATAGCTAAGTCAGCATTTTTTTTTGAAATCAAATTAACATCTAAATCAATCGGAGAAATGACTGGTCCATGCAGCTGAATAATTTTTAATTGTTCAAGGTGTAACTGAGTTACCGGTTTGTCAGAGTCATGTTTTAAATAATCAAGCACTTCACCAGTAATTTCAACATATGCACCTTCACTACTTGTAGTTTCGCTACTGTATACGAACAAGGCATCAGAGCTTTCGCCATCCCAATCAACTTCTGGCGTTTGAATAAAAAACCCCAGCCGATGAACTCCTGTTACCACTCCTCGTGTTGTGACGGTTTGTTTCGCAAATGGGGAATAAAAGCCACTACCTTGAATATTTTTAATCGCAACTATATTAGACAAAACGGTTCTCTTATTATTTGATGTTTTGAATCACTAAGTATAGCGTAAAAAAAACGACTTGATGAAATTCAGCAAGTCGTTTTTATAAAAATTTGTGTACTAAATTAGTGCCTTAGGATAACTGCTCCTTAACTTCTTCTAACTCAATGTGTCGTATATCTTCACCTTCGACATGATAAATGACGTTCTCACAAATGTTACTGCAGTGATCACCAATGCGCTCCATCGAACGAGCAGCCCACATCACATCAAGCGCTTCGGAAATACACTCAGGATCACTCTTCATCATTTCCACTAACTTTACAATGATACTGCCGTAATTTTGATCAACACTCGCATCTTTGCGAATATTTTTGATAGCGCTTCGTGTTTCCATCCGAGCATAGGTATTTAATGTCGCATGCAGTAGTTCTTTAACTTGTTGTCCAAGCTGAAGTAGCTCTTTTGAAAAAACCGTAGACATGTTGTTATCTATTGCATGACCAACCATTCGAGCAACACGTTCAGCCTCGTCGCCAATACGTTCGAGGTCACGTACAGATTTAGTGGTGGCTATGATTAATCGCAAATCACTGGCCGTTGGCTGTCTTTTGGCTAAAATTTGAGTGCACTCTTCATCGATTTCAACCTCTAACTGATTCACTATTTCATCAACCTTAGCGACATCTTTAACTAGGCTGCTATCATCTTCACGAATCGCTGCTAATGTTTTTTCAAGCTGTGACTCAACCAAGCCACCCATCTTTAAAACACGAGAACGGATTTCGTCCAGCTCTTGATCGAACTGGCGCGATATATGCCCACCAACTAATAAATCATCATTCATACTTGTCTCCTTACCCGATCCGGCCAGTAATATATTCTTCGGTCAGCTTATGCTTCGGGTTAGTAAATACTTGCGAAGTGTCATTCACTTCAATTAATTTGCCTAAATGAAAATAAGCGGTACGTTGTGAAACACGTGCAGCTTGTTGCATCGAATGTGTGACAATTGCGATGGTAAAGTTTTCACTGAGTTCATGAATCAACTCTTCAACCGTAGCAGTTGCGATCGGATCAAGTGCCGAACAAGGCTCATCCATCAAAATAACTTCTGGGTTCACTGCAATTGCCCGTCCAATACAAAGACGTTGTTGCTGCCCGCCAGACAACCCTGTCGCAGGCTCATCTAAGCGATCTTTAACTTCTTTCCAAAGACCGCAACGAATTAAGCTTTGCTCGACTAATTCATCTAACTGTACTTTATTATCTGTTAAGCCGTGAATACGAGCACCATAGGCAACGTTTTCATAAATTGACTTAGGAAATGGATTAGGTTTTTGGAATACCATACCCACCCTTGCGCGTAAGTGCACAACATCCAAATCTTTAGAGTAGATATTATCGTTGTCGAGTAAAAAATCGCCCTCAACACGGCATATATCAATGGTATCGTTCATGCGGTTTAAGCATCTTAGAAATGTCGATTTACCACAACCAGAAGGACCAATCATTGAAATTACTTGGTTTTTACCAATATCAAGATTCACATCAAAGATGGCTTGTTTTTCAGCATAGAATACTGAGCTATTACGTATGCTCATTTTAGGGTCTTCTAGCAGCGGCAAGCCCACTGTCTCATATTGATCAATCTGTTGTTCAGCCGTTTCCAAAATACTACCCTGATTTAAAGTTAAATTAGACATGATGATTTACGATATACCATAACATTGTTGCAGCCATTGTTACCAGCGGCGCTCTAAGCGCTTACGTAACCACACCGCTAAACTATTCATGCAGATCAAAAATGCCAACAACACCATAATAGCAGCAGACGTTTTTTCAACAAAAGAACGCTCTGGACTATCTGACCAGAGGAATATTTGTACTGGCAACACGGTTGCAGAATCAGTAATTGATGTCGGTGTGTCGACAATAAATGCGACCATTCCGATCATTAACAACGGTGCCGTTTCACCTAACGCTTGCGCCATTCCAATAATCGTACCGGTCAGCATTCCTGGCATGGCGAGAGGTAAAACATGATGTAAGATAGTTTGCATTTTCGATGCGCCCATTCCCAGTGCCGCTTCTCGTATTGATGGCGGCACCGATTTAATCGCCGCACGACTTGAAATAATAATGGTTGGCAAGGTCATTAAGGTTAAGACAAAACCTCCGACCAAAGGTACGGATCGAGGCAGGCCAAAGAAGTTAATAAAAATAGCCAAACCTAATAAACCAAAGATAACTGATGGCACTGCTGCCAAGTTATTGATATTTACTTCGATAAAGTCGGTAATTTTATTAGTTGGTGCAAATTCTTCTAAATAAATTGCGGTAGCAATTGCAATCGGAAATGACAACGCCAAGGTCACCATTAGAGTCAAAATCGACCCAGTAATTGCACCTTTAATACCGGCCAACTCTGGTTCACGGGAATCGGCATTGGTGAAAAACATAAAATTAAAGTCTTTCTTCATACGTCCTTGTTCGGCGTATTGTACGATGATGCCCTGTTGTTCTTCACTCATCCGACTGATGTCATTATTGTCAGTGCCATAGCTGTGTTTATAAAACACGTCTACGTCATCATCAGCAACCATCTTAAGCGTTTGTGTGGTGCCTATAAGAGATGGATCAGCCATTACCATATCGCGTAGTATCAACGGCGCGTCAGAGGTATACAAAGCATATAAAGAACGTCGTTCAGTACGACCAGTGATCTCTGGATGTTGTTCTTGTAGGGTAGTTCTGAATAAAGTATTGAAGCTTGCAGCTTTAATTTCGTCTTGCGTACTTTGTGACGTTAAGCCTAACTTTTCTGGATCAAAATTAATTTCTATCTCGATCTTAGTTTGGGTAAACGCCCCTATTCCCTTGCTAATGATATCGGTAAATAAAAATAAAACACACATCATTCCAAAAGCAACTGAGATTCTGCCATACCATTGAAAACGTCGTTCCGCCGCATGTCGTTTGCGCAGATTCGCTTTGATTTTATCTGAGTTAGAGCCCGCCAACGGCAGTACTGTCTCATTCATTGTATCAGTCATATTGCTCACGGTATTTCTTAACAACATTTAACGCAATCACGTTGAGCACCAAGGTAATAACGAATAAGAACAAACCAAGCGCGAAGGCTGCCAGAGTCTTAGCGCTGTCAAATTCTTGGTCACCGACAAGAAGCGTTACAATTTGTACGGTTACGGTGGTTACTGCCTCAAGAGGGTTAACCGTTAGGTTTGCTGCTAAGCCTGCGGCCATTACCACAATCATGGTTTCACCAATCGCTCGCGAGGCAGCTAATAACACGCCACCAACAATGCCTGGCAAGGCAGCTGGGAAAATCACTTTCTTAATCGTTTCAGATTGTGTGGATCCAAGACCATAAGAACCATCACGTAAACTTTGTGGGACTGCATTGATAACATCATCCGACAGCGAAGAAACAAACGGGATAATCATAATACCCATGACTAATCCTGCTGCCAGGGCACTTTCAGAAGATACCGCCAAGTTAGCAAGCCAGCCAATGTCATTAGCTGCACCCCAATCACGCACTGCATCACCAACATTACGAATCGCAGGAGCGACGGTTAAGGCTGCAAAAAAACCATAAACAACTGTGGGAACACCCGCTAATATTTCAAGCGCGGGTTTAATTATATTTCGCACCTTGGTACTGGCATACTCTGATAGGTAAATGGCCGACATTAAGCCAACGGGGACAGCAATAATTAAGGCAATTAGCGAAATTAATAGTGTGCCAGCAATTAGAGGAATTACACCAAAAGCACCAGACGCACCGATTTGATCTGGGCGAATCGCAATTTGAGGACTCCAATGAGTTCCCAATAAGAAATCAAAAAACGGGACTTTGTCGAAAAATCGTAACGACTCAAACAATACCGAAAAAACAATCCCGACTGTGGTAAAAATAGCGATGCTTGAGCACACAAATAAGGTGACATTAAATACCTTCTCTACCGATTGGCGAGCGTTATTATTACTCACTACCGATCTAAAGCCGAGCAATGCGCCTATTATCAACGTTACTATCGTCAATGTTGGCATTGCACTAGCGCTGATGGATGACAGGCTTTTTAAGCGATCAACTGCAGGCGCATATTCCATGCCCATCACTTCAATATTACCAATTCCATCAGCAAGATTTTGAATCTGACTAAGAATCAGGCCAATATTCTCAGATGGTAGCAACTTAGTTGCCTCAGGCAATGCTGCATGCACCATGCTATCTATGATTACGCCATCCATGATGAGCCAGATTGCGAGAACAAAAACGGCCGGGATCACCGCCCATAAACTAACGAGTGTTGCATAATAAGTTGGTAAAGCGGCTAGATTCCGCACGCCTCCCAAAGGTTTGGCTATTTTTCGTGAGCGCAGCAGACCTAAATAATAAGCCGCTACCGTACCCAACAAAACAATTAATAATAAAGTCGTTAATGACATGATTTTTCAAATACTCAGTCGCTAACGACCTTATGTAATTAATTAGCCAATATTATACATCTTAAAGCGCTAGGTTAGATAAACCTTTAGCTCCATTAGACATGCTCTTATATGTATCTGCGTCCAAAGGAATAAGACCACGGTCAATCAAGTAACCTTCTTCACCAATTGTATCCGCACTAATAAATTCATTTAAATACTCAGCAATTCCAGGAATAGTCCCTATGTGAGCTTTTTTAACATAGAAGTACAGAGGTCGACTTACCTTATATTCACCTGCTGCAATCGCTTCAAAGGTAGGAGTTTGACCATCGATAACAGAGCCTTGTACTTTGTCTGAATTCTGATCCAAAAAGCTAAAACCAAAAATACCGAGTGCACTTGGGTTAGCGGTTAGCTTGTTTACGATTAAATTATCGTTCTCACCTGCTTCGATATAAGCCCCGTCTTCACGAACCGACGTCGCGATAACACCAAACAAATCGCCACCGTCAGCACTTTGACCTTTACTTGCAACTATAGACTCCCAAGCATCAGCTAAGCCGATAGTTGCTGTGAACGCTGCGATTTCAGCATGATCTGACATCTCGGCTAGTTTCGCTAAACTTTCAACATGTTCAGCGCCGCCTTCAAGAGCAAGCTCAGCAAAAGCATCACGTGTACCCGATGTTGGAGGTGGGCCTAATACTTCAATTTTGATAGCAGGGAGTGATGAGTTAATTTGATTCCAGGTTGTGTATGGGTTTGCAATAATCTTACCATCTAGGCCAGGCACTGAAGCAGCAAGTGCCATGTAAATATCTTTACGGCTCAACTCTAAAGGCGCAGTGCCTTTAGCATTTGCTAAAACGATACCGTCATAACCAATCAATACTTCGATGATTTCTTTTACACCATTTTTCTGACAAAGTTCAAACTCACTAGACTTTATACGACGACTTGAATTAGTAACATCCGGCGTACCAACACCGACACCGCTACAAAACAATTTAAGGCCTCCACCAGAACCTGTTGACTCTACTTTAGGAGCTCTGAAATCTGATGACTTACTGAAACGTTCAGCAACAACGGTTGAAAAAGGGTATACCGTTGAAGAGCCGACAATACTAATTGTATCTCGGGCTGACGCAATTGAGACATTAGTTAAAAAAGAAACAAGCGCGATGCTTATAAGGGTTTTCACTAGACTACCTCCACAAAGGGGATTAGATTAAATAACAATAAGTGGCGATATAATAGTGTCTTTGTGTGACAAGTTTATTACAACACTTTATTATTATATTACGATACTGAGCATTTTGAAATTAAGCTTTACTTTTGTCGTCCAACTCATCTATTAGTTGAACTAATACATAGGGCGCTACCACGACTGCCCAGAAATCAACATTATTGGCGTGCCAGCAACGAGCCTGGTCATTACTCGGCGGCACAATTAACATTGATTCAATCTTACCCTTGATTTTACTAGCATTGTCTTGGGCAAAGTCGAGCGCTACTTCAATGAGGTCGAGGGATGCGTCGACCGTTAACAAAGAACCTTTGGCAAAATAGGGTTCTAGATCATGCCAACAAATTTTCGCTGTTTCTGAGTGTAACTTCTCTGCTATTGATTGCTCTGGTTGCATAGTCTAATGATTAACAATAACTGAGTGTTTAAAAAAATAGGGAGTATAAATATATAAGCCAAAGCGATAAAAGGCTACTTTTATTAAATGAGCATTAAAAAAGCCCCATTGACAGATCGTCAATAGGGCTTTGATCTCGAGAAAAATCGACATCAAATAGTTTAGCAAGTCTTATCTATTAATCTGTCGCAGCTTTTTCAGCCATATCGATCGCTTCATCAATTACGCCATTAGAGCTATCACTAATTGCTGAACCCGCATCTTTTGCCATATCAACTGCACCGTCTAACTTAACTGTACCTTCACCTGCATCAATGACTGCACTAGCACCGTCTGCAACTGCTGAACCAGCGTCTTTAGCCATATCAGCTGCACCATCGTCTAACCCAACAGTACCTGCATCAATGACTGCGTTAGCACCGTCTGTAACTGCTGAACCAGCATCTTTAGCCATATCAGCTGCACCGTCTATAGCACCTGCACTTGCATCAACGACTGCGTTAGCACCGTCTGCAACTGCTGAACCAGCGTCTTTAGCCATAT
>JALZWI010000178.1 GCA_023299895.1 Arenicella sp.
TCTGAACCAGAACCAGAACCAGAACCAGAACCAGAACCAGAACCCATACTATTTTTGGAAGATGCTATAGATAAACCAATCATTTGGAATCAAGGCTGGGACACTAGTATTGGACATAAAATTGAAATAGACCCGACAGTGCAAATCACCTCGCATAGACTTAGTCAAGGGGCATATCTTGACATGATCTATACTGCGAACGAGATTAGACATTGGGGCGAACAAACATTCTATACTGGCTCGAGTAACCCAATCTATGCTAAAGGCGTTTTACTTGTTGATCAAGGAGATGCAGTGGAAGGTGGTGCTTTTGAATGGAGCCTAAACAACCAAGGTTTCATGACCTTAAATAACATTTTAAAAACTGAAACTTCAAGTAACTGGTCGGGTCCACACTGGCCAGACCCAACATCTGGTCAAAAAGTATGGTTCTTTATAATGAGCGATGATGAGAAGTATTCATCTAACCCTGTTACATTTAATTGGCCCTGATTTATAGAGATACTCGAAGGCAATAAAAGCGGCGATGATAAAATCCATCGCTGCTTTTTTTTATCTAAAGTAAGTTAAATTGTATTCAGTACTTATTTAGTAAGTGACGTTAAACTGCTGGATATAATTTAAAGCAGTAGCAAATAGTTGGCGAGTTTTAGGATTAAGCTAGAATTTTTAAGAATTGAGGCTTTATGAACTTAAAAGAATTCATAAAGCATACAACCAAAGTGCTTCGAGTTTATCTTGGACGGATCCAATACCTAGTGAAACCATTCACTTTACAATGAAGGTTTGTGATCCGTTCTGATCTGGTAATCCTATTTGGAACTAATTGATAGGTATTAAGAAATAAAAAAACCGATGCATGGGAACATGCATCGGTTTGAATACATTATAGGGATAAACTCCCTATAAGTATGTCTAAGGTAATTAGAAGTCCTTACTTATAGAGACACCATAAGTTCGAGGCTCATTACGATAACCATTAAACGTTCCTAATTGAGCAATACCAGGAAAACTGCTCTGCAATGTATCGTTATCAGTCACATTACGGCCCCATAATGAGACACTTAGCCCATTTTGAGTTGTTATACCTGCTGATAAGTTAAGGTTCTTGGTCTCCTGCACAGCACCAATATCTGCTACCGTTCCGTTAGCAAAAGTGACTGAACCACCAGGAACATTTTCAGTTAATTGAACTTCATCCTCGTAGAAAAAATCACCACGTATAAATGCATCATTACTACCAATATTAAAATTATAAATCGCGGCTATAGAAAAACTCACATCATGAATACCTGCTGGAGATTGACCAGACAAATCTACAGATTCCGGGTCACCAGAATCTAATTCAACCGCTGGGCCATTCTGAAAAGAATCAAACTCAGGGTCTAATAAAGTAGCGGCAAATTTTAACTCTAAAGCATCAGTCGGGTAATAAGAAATATCGAATTCAGCACCCAAAACCGATTGTTCTTCCGAGTTTGTTAAGAAAAATCCAGTTCCAACAAATGTATTTGATTGAAAATCTTCTAAGGTTTGATCAAAAATTGCAAGGTTGAATGAACCTCGATTAAACCTACCCTTCAAACCAAATTCAAAAACCTCTGCTTCTTCAGGGTCAGCAAAACGTAAACCAGGAGCTGAGTCGCGACTTAAATTAAATGATGAGGCTTTAAAGCCTGTGCCATAACTTACATAACTACTCAAAGAGTCAGAAAAATCATAGGCCAACTTCAGAGTGTAAGTTAGCTCATCATCATCTGTACTACTTTCTGGGTCATCTGATGTCAAATCGTCCAACGGAGGTAAAAATTGTAATGGGCTTAAACCATCCGCAGTCGCTGCGTCTATAAGACCAAAAGCAACCAATTGGTCTAAGTTTACAGAAGAAAAAACATCACTTAGAGATTGAATAACTGTTGCGTCTTTTTCATCATTAGTAAAATTTAAACCCAAAGATAAGGTTGTTTTATCTGAGACATGGTAATCAAACTGACCAAAAAACGAAATTGATTCATTCTCTAAAGTACCAACGTCTGAAACACCTGAACCTGCAGCAAAAAATGGTGCGCCGACAGCGCCTTCAAGAGTCGCAAAACCAGTCAGAGCATCAGTTACTGCCCCCCCAATTATAGAAGCACCTAATGCACTAGTCGGACTTATACCTGCAGCAGATAAGCCTTGAACAGCGGCAGACTGCGCTCCACCAGCAATAAGTGTATTAACATATGGTCTAAAACCCGAACCAAATACAAGGTTATTTTCAGTTTGAATATCTTCATCAAAATAGAACGCGCCAACTTGCCAATCAAAGTTATCACCAGCACTACCAGTTAAGCGAAACTCTTGTGTTAAAGTTTCTATATCAGATTGAATATCATTGGTACTTATATCGGTACTTGTGAAATCTGCATCAATATCTGAAAAAGTGTCGATCTCTCGATAAGAAGTTATTGATGTTAATGTCACATTACCAAAATCATAATCTACTTGAGCAGAGATACCGTAGTTATCCTGCTGATTTGTTGGGTCAATATTGGTTAATTGCGTTCTAGAGTCATCATCATTAGCAATAAGATCACCCCCTGCAGCTTGAATTGCACCAAGCGTTGGCCCTGCAAAAAGATTTACAGTTGCACAACACTCTTCATCAATATTATCAAAATCGGCAATAACTCGAATTTCTAAATTATCATTAGGATTCAACAGTAAATCACCTCTGATATTGTATCGGTCGCGATTATTAATATCGTTACCAGTAACCTGATTAGTCACATAGCCATCTTTTGAATTGATGCCACCAGAGATTTTAAAAGCGGCTGTATCACTTATTGCACCTTCTACTTCGCCTTTTAAAATCACCGTATCTCTGTTTCCAAAAGAAGCAGAAACTTTACCACCAGGCTCACCAGTTGGTTTGGCTGTGATGACACTGATCACACCTGCTGATGCATTTTTACCAAATAAAGTACTTTGAGGGCCATTCAGTACTTCAACTCGCTCCAATGATGGTAGATCACCGATTGCACCTGCCGAGCGAGAACGATATACACCATCAACAAATACACCGACAGAAGGTTCAATACCCGGATTGTTAGCACCATTACCAAAACCACGTATAAAGAAGCTGGTATTAGTCGAACTTTGTAATGTCGAAACACGAAGAGATGGAACCACACTTTGCAAATCAGAAATATCTAATATTTGCGCTTTTTCAATAGCTTCGGCCGAAACAACAGTAACGGCAACGGGGGTTTCTTGCAAAGTCTGTACTCGTTTTGTAGCGGTTACAACAATTTCTTCAATTACACCGGATTGTGCAAATGATGTAACAGAAATTGCACCACACACCAACCCTGCTATTACTGCATGTTTTTTAGATAAATAACTCATATTTATATCTCCTCTCTATTGGTTTTTTTATTATACCGACATTAATATTGGACGTAATGTACAACAAATGACTTAATTTAATTGTGCTCTGAAATCATCATATACGCAACAGTTATACTAATGAAACTAAAACTAGTGAAACATTTTTTACACTTACTAGTCAATTGGTAAAAAAATATTGACATTTCAATTATCTAATAACGTGTTAGATATTAATTTTGGGGAAGTTTCAAAATTAATATAGGAGTGACTTCTCGATATTTAAGGTAATCAAGGTTATCTCCCCATCGTTTATCACCTATCTCATGCGATAAATTTACACCACTAATGTAACGAAGTAAAACGAATACAAATATTGGTGAAATTAAACAAAACCATTGCGCTCCAGATATCACTGGTATCGCAAATATCGCGATGCCAGTCCACAATACGATCTCACCAAAATAGTTCGGATGCTGTGACCATGACCAAAGGCCAACACGAATGAATTGCTCTGAGTTTTTGGGGTTTTGTTTAAATTTTGATTTTTGATAGTCCGCAACCACCTCAATCGACATACCCAAAAACCAGATAACAATCCCAACAATGCCAACCCAAGATATTGGTACTCGTTGTTCATTCGTGATGATAACCAAAGCACAGGCTGCGGTCATAACCACCCACAGCGCCTGCATTGTCCAAGCGACTAAAAAATTCAATGGTCTAACCTTCATCTCATCAAAGCGCCCATCACGTCCATTTCGTTTAACTCTAAAAAACAAATAAGAACCTAAACGTAAAGCCCAAAAAATCACCATAGCTGCAACTATCAGAGCTCTAGCATCCAGATTGCTGCTCAAGGACATTGCGATAATGATCACTAGAATATAGGTTGTCGCACCAATAAGATCGTAATAATGTTCAGTTTGAGCCATAATTGCTGGTATATAAGCAAGCCAATTTAAGGTAAATGCGACAATAACAACAAAGGCAAAAACAGAGACAGAACCTAAGCGTTGACCGTTATCACCACCCGCATAGGCTACTAAAAATGCGAACAGTATTGAACCGACGATTGCACCTAAAAAATATTGTTTTTTGTTTGACACTAAAATAATTACCTATATCTAGAGTTATACATTTTACCCTACCTGATTTAACGTATGCAAAATGTCTACTCGCTCGTTTACGCTAAGGTTTATTTATTTTTCTTATTTTGAAGAGCCACAAGTTATACTAGAACGAGTTAATTCAAGATGGGACGACATGAAAAAGCCTGACTTTATTGGTTTAGACACTCAGTACAAAACAGCATCTGGAAAGCTCTGCCGCCGCATTCATATGGATGGGGCTGCCTCTCCACTGGCTGCTGCAACAGCACTTAAAACGATAGAAAAAGTATTACCGCATTACTCCAACACACACAGCTATGTGCACTCATGTGCTCAAATTTCAACAAAAGCATTAGCTTGGGCTAATCAAACGACTTTAAATTTTGTTAGTGCAGATATAGATAATTACACTGCGGTTTATACTGGCTCGGGAAGTACTGCGGCCATTAATCGAGTTGCACGCGGTTTAAGTGATCTTCGCCCCGATCGAAAAATAGTCCTTGTTAGTGCCATGGAGCATCATGCCAATGACCTACCCCATCGAGCCAATAACAATGAGGTTATCTATATTCCACTTGCCGGCGAAGGTGCGCAGCAAGGTAGTATTGATTTAGAGGCTTTTGAAGCACTACTAATTAAATATCGAGATCAAATAAATTACGTTGCCGTCTCATTGGTGAGTAATGTTACTGGAATCATTAATCCTGTTTCGCAAATGGCGCAATTAACCCATCAACATAAAGCGTTGATAGTCGTGGATGCTGCTCAGGCAGTTGCGCATTTACCGATAGCGTTAAGTCAACCTGATATAACAACTGAAATAGACTTTTTCATTTTTTCCGGGCATAAGCTTTATACACCTGGTTCTCCAGGCTTATTGATTGCTAAAAAAACATTGTTAGAGCAGATGACTGGTCAGGATTTAGGGGGAGGATCCGTATCTGATGTAAGCTATTACGACTATCAACTCCACTCTCAATTCCCTGATCGCGAACAGTCTGGCACCCCAAATTTTGTTGGTGCAATTGCATTGGCTGCCGTGATGCAAGAATTAAACAAATACGGCCGTGACATAATATATCAACATAATAATGAGTTAATGACCTCGCTGCTTGCATCTCTAGCAGAGCAAGACGACATTAGTATTTATGGTTCGCCGGACTCTGAGCGTATTGGCGCAGTTGCTTTTAATCATCAGCGGATTGATCATGGCTTATTCGCGGCCATCTTAAATGATTACTACGCTATCGCAGTGCGTAATGAATGTTTTTGCGCTCATCCTTATGTTAGTAGCATGCTTAAAGAAAGTCTCTGGGCATTAGACTTAGATGATATCCCTAACGAACAGCAACAGACGTTCATCAATCGAAAAAGAGGCATGATTAGAGTCAGTCTTAGCTTGTACAACAATCAGTCTGATATTGATTGTTTGATAAACGCGATACAAGAAATTTCTAATAATATAAATAAACTTAGGGAGCACTATCATCCTCTGGATGATGGTTCATACAAACACAAAGATTATCAACTTAATTGGCAAGAGCATTTAAAACTGCTGTGCTAATTATAAAAACTCACTCCGTGAGAATATAAAGATAAAATATCTAGACTATCTAATAAGTAATTACTTAGTTTAAAAATTAACAGCTGTACACAAGTTTCAAATTTACTCTACCAGAAGAGACTTTTACCTTCCTAGAGGCTTTTTTAACTCGATTCTTAGGTTCATCAGGGTTAATTTCTATAGACAACCAATGTTGACACTCCATGCCCGCAAAATAAGGCACCAGTGGCCCTTCAATTTCTTCAGGGTGGTTGTATATCAACTCGTCAGTAACAGGTACAAAAATTTGCTGGTTCATAATAAGGCTCGTTTACTTAATATTTAACATCCATTGCCCTAACAACTAATGCGACTCTTTTACAATGAGCGGCAGATATTTTTCTACTTTTGCTCAACTCGAACACAATGCTCGTTTTAGGTTTTCTATTAGACTCCACTAAAATGACGAAATAGCGACAAAATAATGGTAATAATATGGTTTTGATCGTAATTGAGGTAAATCATTGAAGAATCATGCAAAATAACCAACTAAAATTAAATAACAGACCTCAGTTCAAAAAATAATGGCAAGAAAAGTAGCAATCGTTGAAGATGATTTTGACCAGCGAGAAAATTATGCAGATGCATTACAGCAATCTGGCTATGATGTCTCGACCTATGCTAACCGTCACGATGCATTAGCCGGAATGAAAAAAAATATGCCAGATTTAGCGATCCTAGACATCATGCTAGAGGATGAAATGGATGGCGGATTTGACTTATGTCGGGATTTACGTGCGCTTTCTCCAACCTTACCTATTATTTTTTTGACCACACGCAATTCAGATATCGATCGTGTCTCAGGACTACGACTCGATGCCTGGGACTATCTAACTAAACCTTTGAATATGCAGTTTTTAAGTGTTCGTATAAACTCCCTATTTCGAATTGTTGATAGTCTTGGCCGTAACAATAATGAAGAAAATGATGCCGTTTTACTGGTTATCAATGAGTTAGAAATCGATGAAGATAGTATGTCGATCCGCTGGAAAGGTCAGGAATTAAGCCTTACCTTAACTGAGTTTTGGTTAATTGAATCAATGGCACGCCACCCTGGTCATGTAAAAACCTATGAAAACATGATGCAAATCACTCGTCAAAG
>JALZWI010000179.1 GCA_023299895.1 Arenicella sp.
GCGTAGCTGATTTGTCCAGCGGCGCCAGTGACAGTAATTCTTACTGGTTGTTTCATGAAGTGTTCCTCAAATCGGTAGGTGTTATTTTTTAATGAACGAAGTTTACTAAAAACATCTTTTAGTTTCTATGCTTTATCGTAATCGCTGCCATTTATTACTTTGCTATCTTTTACAGTAAACTTGAATTCTCTGACCTAGGCCTTACGCTTGACAGACAAAACATTCGGCAATTGGTCTAACTTTGCCAACAATTTACTCATAACTTCTAAGCCCAACACTTCTACCAATACTTCCATATGTACCGACTGATCTTCTGTGTGCGTTTTTGTTTTCATTTCAAGTACATTGACTTTTTCATCTGCGAAGACTGACGAGACATCTTTGAGTAAGCCTTTTCGATCAAAGGCATGTAATTGCACTGTCATAGGGTAAGTATATTCTTTATCAACTCCCCAAGTTACTTCGACCACCCTCTCAGCAGCGGTATTTTGTTGGTACATGATATTCGGACAACTGTCTCTATGAATGGTAATACCATCACCACGAGTCACAAAACCTAAGGCTTTATCACCCGGTACTGGCTGGCAGCATTTAGCCAAATTTGTCATCAGATCGGTAACGCCCAAAATACTTAAGTCTGCTGGTTTACGATCATCATTTGCAGCTCGTCCATTTTTAAAGGTGATTTCGAGTTGTTCTTCGTCTTCATCGGATGCAGGAACTAAAATACGTTGCGCCGTTGCCGCTGCTCGACCAGGTTTTATCGAACCATCGACCAATTTAAAAAACAATTCTTGGGTATCGCTAACACCTAATGTTTTGGCGAGTTGTTCTAAATTTACTGCCTGTAAATTCATACGGACAAGCTCTCGCTCAAGTAAAATACGACCATGCGCGATCGTTTCTTCGCGGTTCTCATGCCTGAACCAATGCTGTATACCTGCTCGAGCACGTCTGCTATGAACATAGCCCTTATGTGGGTCTAACCAATCCAAACTCGGCCCACCTGTTTTAGCTGAAATAACCTGAACTTGTTCCCCTGTTTTCAATCTATACGTCAACGGCACCATTTTGCCATTGACCTTTGCGCCACGGCAACGATGACCAACTTCGGTATGAATTGCATAGGCAAAATCTATGGGCGTAGAACCATAGGATAAATCAACGACTTTACCTTGAGGGCTGAATACATAAACTCGATCTTCAAACACTTCGTCTTTAACACGATCAATAAACTCGCTGGCGTCTGCAACTTCGTCTTTCCATTCTAGCAATTGACGTAGCCATAAAATTTTATTGTTAACCGCTTCGTCGGTATTTCGAGCACCTTCTTTGTAGCGCCAATGGGCGGCAATACCTAGCTCGTTGTATTCATGCATTTCTTTAGTGCGAATTTGCACTTCAATGACCTTGCCTTCTGGCCCAATGACCGCGGTATGAATCGAGCGGTAATTATTTTCTTTAGGGGTCGCAATATAGTCATCGAACTCACCCGAAATATACTTCCACTTAGTATGAATCATACCTAAAGCAGTATAACAATCTTGAACATCTTCAACTAAAACACGTACAGCTCTAACGTCAAACAGCTCGTCAAACTCAAGGCCTTTCTTTTGCATTTTAGTCCAAATGCTGTGTAAGTGTTTTGCTCTGCCTGTAATCTGCGCATCGACTCCTTCTACTTTAAGATTATCTTTAAGGTTACCAATAAAGTCTGCGATGTATTTTTGTCGATCGACCCGTCGCTCAGATAATTTTTTTGCAATACTTTTATAGATTTCTGGCTCGATATATCGAAAGGATAAATCCTCAAGCTCCCATTTGAGTTGCCAAACACCTAAGCGATTCGCTAATGGTGAGAATATTTCCAGTGTTTCTGTTGCCACACGCTTTTGTTTCTCAGGCCTAACGGCATCGAGTGTGCGCATATTATGCAGGCGGTCACATAATTTAATCAAGACTACACGCACGTCATCCACCATCGCCAACATCATTTTACGCAGGCTTTCAGCCTTGATGTCGTGCTGTTGTTTATTAGTGCGTTCTTGCTTTAATTGTTTGTTAGCAGAGATTTGAGCTGATTTCTCGACACTGACTGGGCCATCTGACGTTATTATTTCTACGCTTTCGTGCTCAGAAAACTCTTCAATGGCTTCCATTTTAGTAACGCCATCTACTAAACGGCTCACTTCTAGTCCAAATTGCTCCTTTATTTGATCAAGTGTCACTGGCGTGTCTTCGACTGTGTCGTGCAGCAAGGCTGCAATGACTACATCAGAGTCCAAGCCTAATTCGTGCACAATGGCAGCAACTGCGAAAGTATGATTTACATAATCTTCGCCAGAAGTTCTTTTTTGGCCGGTATGAGCCTCAATCGCAAAATTGGCTGCCTGTTCGATACGTTTTACATCCGCATTTTCACGGCCATTAGCAATGCCTGCTAACCATTGAGGGATGTTATTAGCAGGCAATACCATTTCTGACAATGAATTTAAAACTGCATGTACCATTAGCGTATTTAGGACTTCAAAAATAATTGACTTAGGTTAACTTAGTTTTACCTTTAGCAGGCAGATTTTTCAAGCTATTTTCTCTTATAAAACAATTATTTATCTAACAAAAGCAAGAAATAACAGTCAAAGTCAATTAGTTTAGTCAAACAAGGCTTCAGTCATCATTTTAGCCTTATCGACGACCTCTTGGTATTCCTCATCAGAATCTGAGTCGATCACCAATCCGCCCCCTGCAGAATATCGGGCAATACCATCCTTAACGACGATTGTACGTATGGCAATATTGCTCTCCATATCTCCATTCATCCCGATGTAGGCAATCGTGCCACAATAGAGCCCACGACGATGTGGTTCTAGTTCTTCAATTATTTGCATAGCCCGTATTTTAGGTGCACCGGTAATAGATCCGCCAGGAAAGCACCGGCGCAATAGATCTAAGCTGTGCAAATCTTGCTTCAACCTGCCAGTAATAGTACTGATCAAATGATGCACATTTGCAAAGCTGTGCAAAGAAAAAAGTTTAGGCACTGTGACGCTGCCTAACTCGCAACTAGCACTCAAATCATTTCGCATTAGATCAACGATCATGAGATTTTCAGCACGGTCTTTAGCGCTATTGAATAATTCATCCGCGATTTCTTTATCTCTAGCAGCGTTCTCATGATTGCGTGGACGAGTGCCTTTAATCGGGCTGGTTACCACTTTGCACTCACGACACTGAATAAAACTTTCAGGTGAGTTTGATAATATTTGAGCAAATGGAAAATTTAAGTACGCACCGTAGGGGGCTGGGCTCATTTCACGCAGGTAATAATAAGTTTGCCACGGATCCCCATCAACTGTGGTAGAAAATTGTTTGGCTAAATTGACCTGATAACAATCACCCTCAACTATATATCGCCTAACGCTATCAAAGCAGTGTTGATAATCTTGGCGCGACATATTTTCTAACATCTCACTACTAGTCAGTTTATTGAATTGTTGTCCTAGCTGCGAGCATGTTTGGTTGATTTGCAATTCAATTAATTGTCGCCATTGCTTGCTTATATCATTCCTTTGTTGAGCATTTTGAGTGTCATGTAATGTGATCAATAATGTTTTTTCGGCTCGGTGATCGATCAGTACAATGCAGTCATAGATGCCCATCGCCATTTCAGGTAATTGCTCATCATTAATGGCAAGTTCTGGTATGGTTTCATAACGACGAGCTAGGTCATAAGAAAAATAACCTAGTGCGCCCGGCAAATAAGCTGGCACTGGCTCTTCGGGTTTGGCAAGTTGATCAAACTCTAGGTCACTTAATACACCTTGCAAAATAGCTAAAGGATCACCTGATATTATTTTCGTTTGTTCTTGTTGAGTAACGACTGTCAACTCTCCAGTGGTGGTTAATGTAGTGACAGGTTTGATCGCAAGGACGTCAAAATCAGCATGCTTTGTAACTGGTGGTTGTTCGTTAATGACACCAGAATCAAGAAAAATTGACCAGTCTTGATGCGCTACTCGCGCAAACAGAGCGGCACTATCCAAGTAGTCAAACTCTTCAATTATTAGGTTCACGTCAGCAACAACTCACGCAGAACAGATGTTGCGAACTGCCCTTTTGATAAATTAAAACTTAAAACCAGGTCATCACCTTCTTGCGTGCATTCAAACTGATCGACAGGCATGCGGATAGGACGACGTTGATAGCTTAAATTAGCTTTTTCGAGACCTGCACAGAGATCAACATGCTGCTCAATGATCGATTGCTCGAACTCATGCAAATCAGAATACTCAGCTACTTGTTCTTGTTTAAATTTTCCCCACATTGGCGCTGTTGGGTGAATATCCAATGAGTCTAATCGTTCATTTTCAGCTAAGTCATTATCAGCATTAAAGACACTGTTCGTGCCGTTTAAGTTTGCTGGCTCTTGAGCATATAAAGAAGTCCAGTCATTAGATTTAATTCGCTGCGAGAGAATGCAATTAAACAGCCAAGATCGCGCTGCGGAATACAGGATGCTTTTTAAATTTCGATCCTTAAATCGTTGCCCTTTTATCAATAAAGCTTCGGCTTGTCGCATATTATTTAAATTTCGCCCAAAGCGTTGTTCGCCAAAATAATTGGGGACACCGCATTGTTGAATTTTATCGATTTTATTTTTCAGATCGATCGAATCACCATCAACATCAC
>JALZWI010000180.1 GCA_023299895.1 Arenicella sp.
AGACGGTTGACCTAAGACCCCACCGCATATACTATTTTGCGTCTGTTCGCTGGGTCCGTTATTTGGAAGTAAGTAGAGAGTCACAAACACCTGATTCGATACCCCATCAGAACGCCAAACAGACCATTATTGGTCGGAGAAAATTATGTACGCAGTAGTTAAAACAGGCGGTAAACAGTACCGTGTAGAAGTAGGCGACAAACTTAAAGTTGAAAGCCTAAAGGCCGAAGAGGGTGATAAGGTCACTCTAGATCAAGTTCTAATGATCGGTGATGGAGAGAAAATTCAAGTTGGTACACCAACATTGGATTCAGCGGTTGAAGCAACCGTATTGAGTAATGGGCGAGGTAAGAAGCTCCGCATTGTTAAATTTCGTCGTCGTCAAAATTCACGTACTCGTACGGGACATCGTCAAAATTACACTGAGTTAGAAATTACTGCGATTGGTGGTAAAGGCTCAGCGCCTAAAAAAGCTGCCCCTAAAAAAGCCAAAGTCGCAGAGACAAAAGCAGAAGCGCCGAAGAAGACTGCCACTAAGAAAGTTGCAGCAAAAACAGACGGTACTGATGATCTAACTCGTATTTCAGGTGTGGGCCCGGTTATCGTTGGCAAGCTTGAAGCACTAGGTATCACAACATTCCAACAAGTTGCAGACTTTACGCCTGAAGACGTAGAGCGTATTGATGGCGAGCTAAACTTCAAAGGCCGTATCGAACGTGACGAGTGGATTAAACAAGCAACTGAATTTCTTAAAGGTTAAACTGCACTAAGCAGATTATTAACCCAAAGCAGACTATAGGTAATAACAGATGGCACATAAAAAAGCAGGCGGTAGTACCAGAAACGGCCGCGATTCTAATTCCAAGCGACTTGGCGTAAAACGTTATGCAGGTCAATTGATTAATGCAGGTAGCATCATCGTACGCCAACGTGGTAGCACGTTTCATGCTGGTGATAATGTCGGCATGGGTAAAGACTTTACGTTATTCGCACTTAAAACAGGTGTGGTAAAGTTCGTTACAAAAGGTCCTAAAAACCGTAAGCACGTGACTATTATTGAAGAAGCGGCAGCAGCATAAAGCTATTGTTCAAACTGAAGCTGCTTTAAGCAGTAAATCAGTTTTTTAATATAGATTTGAAAGCCTCGCTGCGAGGCTTTTTTATGGCTGTATATGGGCTGTATCCTAGAAATGCATTGTTACAGAACCGGAACGTAACATATTAGAGTAATGAAGGAACAATTAGCGAGGAACAATTTCTAAGATGGCACCGGAAGCACCAAGTGTTAAATTTTTTAAATGCCTCAAACATACTAAATGCAGACGTTAGTAATTAGTTAAAAGTCATATTTAATTAGGCTCGGACCAGTTTTATTCATGAAACTTTCAACATAAAGCTTGAGATAAGGCCGGCAATCATTTACTTTGTGCACGAGTATCAAATGGGAGTCGTTATACAGGTGGGTTTATCAAGAATTGATGCTTAAAACCCGAGGCTGTATCGAACTTGTAAATAATAAAACAGTAATATTTAGTGGATAGCATAATGGTCAATATTAAAACCTTACTCCGTAATTTTAGCTTCTCAAGAATCACTCGATTCGTTTTAGTTCTTGTTTTTCTGGGCTTTACTCAAGTTACTTTTGCTCAAGGAGGTTCTCTAGAGCAACTTTCTAGACTAAAGGAGCAGTTTGACAGTCAATTAAGGCAAGGTAATATCGAGAGTGCTGAAGAATATTTAGATCAAGCTGTAAAAATAGAGCAACAGGACTCAACATTGACCGAAAAACCATCAATAACGATGCAGTTAGAAATAGGTCATTATTATTTAAATAAACTTAAGGAAACAGATCCAAACGCAAATTCTGCACCGGCATATTTACGTGAAAGTATTGAACGATTCACGTCTATAATTGAACAAAATAACCACCAACGCATAGACGAGGTAATGCTTCCGTATGGTGAGTTGGCGATGGCAAGCTACTTAGGCAATAATATTGTTCGCAAAGCTGAATTTTTTTTCGACGAAGATGACCTAGGTGATGGTAGTGCTGAACCAAATGGCCAGGGACCCGGAGCTAGTAGCGAAACGGCTCAAAGGGTTCGAGTAAGTGCGCCTGAAGAAGATTTACTCCATAACGATTATTTAAATAGAGTGGTTCCTAATACATTAGAGGTGTTGAAGGTATATTACCGCAAAGCTTATGATGAAGAAAATGTTGTAGAGGCATTGTATGCTGTATTAGCATTAGGGGACCTTAATTTTTCGGTGGGCAGAGAAGAAATTGCTGATCAATATTATAAAGTGGCGTGGAATGTAGGAAGTGTATTACCTAGTAATCATCCTCGCAGATTAGGTTTATCTCAACCCTCTCCGATACCTAACTTTAATTACGCATACTCTCCAAACATTAGTGTTGAAAGCGCTGAGACAATGAATATGCCACTAAAGTTTGATGTAAATCAAAAGGGGCAGTTAGATAACATTACTTCTGTTTCGGATGATGATAAAGAGTTTCTATCAAAAGCACGCAGAGAGCTACGCGGCATGATATTTAGACCAGCTCTAAATAATGGAGAACGCATTTCGCAAGAAGATTATGAGTATGTTTTATCGATGAAGACAAACTAAATAAACTCTAAGCTGGTACCAGACATCCTGAGTATGACTAAAGAAAAACAGAAGAGCATTTTAAGGGCAAGGCTGATTCTATAAAAGAACTCTATTTCTCGCCCTTGCGATGTGCGATAGGCGAATAGAGAGACTGACCCGCTTTAGCGAAAGAATAATCAAAAAAATGCTCTTACATTCCTGATTTTCATAGCGCTGCGGGAGATGCTTTGGGATATATGAGCGCGCGCTTATAGCCTTGAGAAGTGGTTGATTAACTAAACCAAGATAATTGAGGCTGTAGACTCACTACCGTGCCAACTATGATCAGAGTAGGCGGCTGTATTTCTTGGCCTGCTATACGTTCTGGTAATGATGCAAGCGTTCCTGTTATAACGCGCTGATTTGAAGTGGTGCCTTGTTGGATAAGTGCGATTGGCATATCAGAAGGCACACCGTGAGTAATTAATTTTTCACAAATAATTGGTAGTCCAACCAAGCCCATATAAATCACCACGGTTTGATTTGGGGTTGTCATAAGCTGCCAATCTAGGTCTACTGTGCCGTCTTTAAGATGGCCTGTTACGAAAAGGCAAGATTGTGCGTGATCACGGTGAGTTAGAGGTATGCCAGCATAGGTAGCGCAGCCACTGGCAGCGGTAATGCCGGGGACGATTTGAAAAGGGATGCCTGATTCAGCAAGCAGCTCTATTTCCTCACCTCCACGACCAAAAATAAATGGGTCACCGCCTTTGAGCCTTACCACACGTTTACCTTGTTTGGCTAGATCCACTAATAATTGATTTATTTCACCTTGAGGCACTACGTGATTTGCGCGTTTTTTTCCGACATAAATTCGATCTGCATCTCGACGAGTTAGGTTTAGAATGTCATCACTGACTAAGCGGTCATGCAAAACAACATCGGCTTGTTGCATTAACCGTAATGCGCGAAAGGTTAATAAATCTGGATCGCCTGGGCCGGCCCCTATTAGCCAAACTTCGCCTACTGAGTTCGTTTCTTGGTTGTGTTTGGAGTTGTCGATTGCTTGTTGAAGTGATTTTTTTGATAAGGTTTGTTGTAAG
>JALZWI010000181.1 GCA_023299895.1 Arenicella sp.
TCAATTCAAAATGAATTTAACTTATTGCACCTAAAAGACTCACCCTATGTGATCGAAACATGTGTTTTGGATGATGTGGCTTACTTACCATGGTCGCCAATGGCGGGTGGTGCTCTGTCAGGCAAGTATCGTAATGGTGCCAAACCTGCTAATACACGTTGGACCATAGTGCAGCGTAATGGCATTTTTCGCGACACCTCACAATCACATCAGGCAATCGATGCCTATTACGAGATTGCTCTGAAGCATGGCATTAGCCTAGCGCAAATGAGTTTGGCGTGGGTATATCAATTTAACGGGGTGACCTCGACGATTATTGGCGCAACATCGATGGACAACCTAAAGGAAAATATTGATGCTTATAAGCTGTCCTTGTCGGAAGAAATTTTAGCTGAAATTGATGGTGTAATCAGGCGTTACCCAGTTCCTTTTTAGTGAAAAAAAAAGCCAGCTTACGAACCGCAAGCTGGCTTTTTTAAATTAATATCTTATTACAGTTGTTCTAAAGCTGTCTCAGCACCACTTACTTCAAAACCTGTACCTTCTTCCAAGTTTAGAGTCGTCACTGTGCCATCTTCAATAATCATTGAATAACGAGTAGAGCGAACGCCGCCAAAATCAGAAGTGTCAAGGTCAACGCCTAATGCTTTCGTTAGTGCACCACCGCCATCAGCAACCATTGTGATGTGCTCTGCGTTTTGGGCAGTTTGCCAAGAAGTCATAACGAACGAGTCATTGACTGAAAGGCAGGCTACTTCATCAACGCCTTTGGCAATGATTGCATCGTAGTTAACCACATAGCCTGGCAAGTGAGTAGAAGAGCAGGTTGGTGTAAACGCACCTGGCACTGCTATCAAGACAACTTTCTTGCCAGCAAAGTATTCGTCAGCAGATACTGAGTTTTGACCTTCTTTATTTATTACTGTTATGTTCGCTGCTGGAACTTTATCACCGACTTTAATCATGTTTTTCTCCGTTAAGGGTGTTATTGCAAAAAGTGGATTATAAATCAATAAAACGAGCTTAGTGTCACAGTTTTTAAGAGATCGTCAATACAAATAAAAATACCCAGCAGAGCTGAGTATTTTTATTTGTTCATACTGAAAGAATAGCTCAGTAACTATTTCGCTATCATGTCAGCAGTTTTTTCTACCTCAGCAGCTTCATCGGTGAGTTCTTTACCGATGTCCTTAAGGTCTCCGATTACTTCGCTGCCATTTTCCGTGGCTTCAGATTTCATGTCAGTCATTTTGTCTTCTGTAGCATGAGTTACCTCAGCGGCGCCCTCAACAGCGGCGCCTTGTGTTTCTTCATGCTGAGCGGCTGCGCTCAAGCAAATTGTTGTGGCAGCAGCAAATACGGCCGTTTTTACAAAGTTTGGTAATACAGTTTTTATAGTTAACATAGTGTTTCCTCGTTATAAATTTTTGGGTTAGATAAAAAATAATCAAGCAAAATTAGCTTTGGGTATGCTTGATTGAGAGGATTCTAGGAAAATATAAGCGGCTATACAGCAGCGTTAACCATTAGTAAGGCAGTTGGTTTTAAAATAAACTCAGCGTAATCATTAACAGTTTGCTATTTAACCGCGAAACTAAGATAAAATGGTATTTCAAACAGTTTTCCGATGAGAGTTTATCGAAGTTTTTGTTTTATCCAGTTACTTATCGTTAACCAAGGCGTTTTATTAGAGCCAACTATTCACAGGTGAAAATGCGATGAATGAACGAACAATCAGTCTAAACCCTCAATGGTTAAAACACCTAAATGTAGAGTTTGAGAAGCCCTATATGCTTGAATTATGTAGTTTTTTACGTGATCAAAAAACCAAAGAACATATAATTTATCCAGCTGGCAGTAATATTTTTTCTGCCTTTAAGACCACACCATTCGATGATGTGAGCGTGGTTATTTTAGGCCAAGACCCGTATCACGGGCCAAACCAAGCGCATGGGCTTAGTTTTTCTGTGCCAGTTGGCCAACCTATCCCTCCCTCCTTGATCAATATTTATAAAGAACTACAAAGCGATCTCAACTGCCAAACACCAAACCATGGAAACCTAACCAGTTGGGCGGAACAAGGCGTTTTGTTATTAAACAGTGTTTTAACAGTGGAACATAAAAAAGCGGCGAGTCATAAAGGTAAGGGTTGGGAAGAATTTACCGATCAAGTCGTTAGAATACTGAATGAAAAAACGGAGCACTTAGTGTTTTTGCTTTGGGGAGCTTATGCACAGAGAAAAGGTCGTGTGATTGATCGAACCAAACATTTAGTGTTAGAAGGCCCTCACCCATCACCACTATCGGCCTACCGAGGATTTTTGGGTTGTCGTCATTTTTCGCAGGCGAATCACTATCTGCAAGAACATGGTCGGGCTGCGATTGATTGGCAGATACGATAAATCATCCTATAAAATAATTCTAATCTAGTGCGAAAGATACTACACATTGACATGGACGCTTTTTTCGCTTCGGTGGAGCAGCGAGATTTCCCAGAGTTAATTGGTAAGCCTGTTGTGGTGGGCGGTCAACCAGGCAGTCGTGGTGTCGTAGCTGCTTGTAGTTATGAAGCGCGTAAATTTGGTGTGCATTCAGCAATGCCATCATCACGCGCCGCTAAATTATGTCCAGATGCAATTTTTTTACCGCCACGCTTTGAAGCATATCGAGAAGCTTCACAAATGATCCATAAGGTCTTTAAACAGTTCACTAAGTTAATTGAACCTTTATCACTTGATGAAGCCTATCTCGATGTTACTCAAATCGCAGCACATTCTCATTCCGCAACAGAGGTAGCACGTGAGATAAAAGCTGAAATCAAGAAGGCGGTTAATCTAACCGCATCGGCAGGCGTGAGTTACAATAAATTTTTAGCTAAGATCGCCTCCGATATGGACAAGCCTGATGGCCTATTTGTAATTCGGCCTGAAAAAGCACAAGTCTTTATTGAGCAGCTTGAGATACGTAAATTTTTTGGAGTCGGTAAAGTGACCGAAAAGAAGATGCAGTCATTGGGAGTCTATAAGGGGGCTGATTTAAAAAAATTAGAGTTGATTCAACTACAAACACACTTTGGTAGTTCTGCTAATTATTACTATGATATCGCTCGAGGTATTGATGATCGTCCTGTCAAAACTCATAGGCAGAGAAAATCAATAGGTAAAGAAACTACTTTTGTAGACAATGTTATTGATAAACGTATTGTATGGATTACTTTACAAGATATTGCGGGAAAAATTGCTATCATTATGAATGATAAAAAAATGTTGGCGCGCACCGTTACCTTAAAGGTTAAGTACGCAGATTTTCAGTTAATTACGCGCAGCAAAACGGGTGAGAATTGTCTTAAGTCAAAAGAACAAATTTTACAAAATGTTCCCGAATTATTAAAAAAGACTGAGATCGGCAAGCTGCTCAACGCCAACGGGCTGGACTTTGGCGATCACTACGGCGGGCTCACGCTAGCGATCGTGG
>JALZWI010000182.1 GCA_023299895.1 Arenicella sp.
CTGCAAAAGCGATCTCATTTTTCATTAGATCGACTAACGCTTGTGAACAAGGCGCGTCGTAAAACGTCAACAAGACTGGCCGTTGCTCTGTTTGGCATTGAATTAATGCCTCTAGCAATGTTAATGAAACTGATTGCTGAAAACCTGCTACCGAATTAGCCGCCCGCATACAACCAGTACTAATGGTCCAATAACCAGCAGCAGCGTTATGCACAGAGTTGTGAAACTTAGTCGGTGACAGCGCTTTGTTTTCGCCGGCCAGGGTTCGGCACATATAATCGGTCAACTGTGTATCACCCAAACCTGATACAAACACGCTCGTTAAATCAGCAGGGTTTATGCCCGCATCTTCAGTGGCTTGCCAAGATGATTCAACAGCTAAACGAACTGGTAGCGGTGCTCGGCGTCGTTCATTTGCGGGAATAATTTCAGGCTTTGGCCCTTTGCTTGCTTCTACATCGAGTGATTTACCTTGCAAACGTGCTGATAAATCAGACCAGTTATGAAACGTTGGCCCCCACGCACCAAGCCCTAGAATTTCAAAATTTAATTGTTTCATGTTGGCTATCATGCTGTTCCATCTTTGCTAAACAGCAAGCTGCAATTATTGCCGCCAAAACCAAAAGAGTTAGACATCACGTGATGCAAAGGCTTTTGTATATTTTCACTTTGTATCGATAAATCTAATTCCTGATCCAACTCACTTAAGTTCAAATTGCCAGGAATAATATTGCGGTTCAGAGCATCGACTGCAATCAACGACTCGGTGATACCAGCTGCGCCTAAGGTATGTCCCATCCATGCTTTGGTCGAAGACACTTGGGTTGCTTTAGTAAACAGTGAACCGATTAATTTACCTTCAATCAAATCATTGGCGCGGCTGGCGGTCCCGTGCAAATTGATATAACCAATATCGTCATTGTGTAACTTAGCCATATCCAATGCTTGTTGCATGGCCAGACGAGCTCCTAGACCTTGTGGGTGTGGGTGTGACATATGATGTGCGTCAGAACTCTCGCCATAGCCACGCAATATAATATTTGAGCCGCCTTCGCAATCCTCATCACGCATCAAGATCGCATAGCCAGAGGCCTCACCTAAATTAATTCCGTCACGGTGTTGATCTAATGGTCGACAAGCGTGTGTAGAGACTAACTGTAATGAATGAAAACCATAGATCACACTTAAACATAAGCTGTCAACTCCACCGACTAAAACAGCATCAACAATGCCTTGTTGTAACCAACGAGCGCCTGTCGTAAATACCTTAGCTGAAGACGAACAAGCGGTATTAATCGTAATCGCAGGTCCAGTAATACCTGTCAGATGAGCGACATATAAACCTGGCGAGTGTGGATTATGAACTCTGTGTTGTAAGTATTTAGCGGGCAATTGATTATCATCACTTAGATCCCGATAAGCTTCTTCGGTTCGGTCAATACTCGCTGTACTTGAACCCATTACCACACCCAAACGAGCTGATGAAAAACGCTCCTTAAGTGTTTGGACATTTTTATCAATATCGCCTTGTTGATAACCCAAATACGCTAAGGCGTTGTTGCGGCTCTGCCATTTACCAAGATCAATTTCTTCAACGCCGGGGACCCTGCCAATCATTGTTTCGATATCACAACCATCAAAGTCATTGTTTCTAAGACCGCTCGTTTGAGTATCTATAGCATCACGTAAGGCGGCCAAATTCAGGCCGGCAGCGCTAGTGGATTGATAATCGATTAAACGGATATCCATAAGATCAAGATCATTGATTGCGATTCATTCTAAAGAAGGTAGAATTCTACCAAATTATGAGAAAAGTTTTCACAAGACGACTCTACTGGTGAGCACTAAATGATTAAATCAAGAAAAATAATACGGCGCGGGCATAATGCTGGCTTTGCTAGCAAATTTTTACTACCTGTTATGGTACTTTTTACCACCAACCAAGCAATTACTCATGCACAAGAGTTACCTTTATGGGAGCTTGGGCTTGGTTTCGGTGGTTTACATCAACCTTTTTACCCAGGTAGCGATGAAACTCGTAACCTTCTGTTCCCTGTGCCATTACCGATCTATCGGGGCAACATCGTAAAAGCGGATGACGATGGCGTACGTGCCGAACTAAAACTGAGCGATCGTGTTAAATTTGATATGAGTTTGGATTTTAATTTTGCCATCGACAGCGATGATGTCGAACTGCGTGATGGCATGGACGACATCGACAGCCTATTGCAAATTGGCCCTTCTCTAGAAGTAAGTTTGAAACAAACTGAGCAAAGTCAATGGTTGCTAAAACTGCCGTTCAGGGCAGCTGTCAGTTTCGGTGATGGCGTAGAGGGTCTTGGTTATAACTTCGCGCCTAACATTACCTATTTTCGTAAATTTGAATTTAAAGGACAACCTTGGCGTTTTAGCGCAGCAGTAGGTCCGTCATTTGGGTCCAGCGAATACAATAACGTGTTCTATGGAGTGGATTCTGAATTTGTTACAGAAATACGGCCTGAGTATGAGTCCGACAGCGGCTATGCGGGCGCTCGAACTTTATTAACATTAAAGTCACAAAACTCAAAACGACTACTTGTTTGGTTTCTCAGGTACGACAACATTGACGGCGCGAAATTCGATGACTCTCCCTTGGTAGCAAATTCTGGACGCTTATCGGCCGGATTTGTCTACAGCCACTTTTTTTGGAAATCCAAGAGGTTCGTACAAAATTCAAACTAAGACAAGTTAATGGGTATTTCTATAAATCAAAAAGTTAATTATTTCTTGATCGATCTACAATCCGTATCGCCCGACCAATTTGATGTTGTTGTTTTAGCCCGTGAATTATTTTTTACGCAAGACCCACACCTTGTTGAAGAAATAAAATATGGTGGTCTATTATTTAGTTTGTCGAAAAAATCAGTAGGAAGGATTTTCACCTATAAGGAACATATCTCCATTGGGTTCACCAATGGCTCTGAGCTTACAGATACGGATAAATATTAGAAGGCTGCGGAAAAAAAACCGTCAGCTAAAAATATATACTAAAGAAGATATGGACACAAAAAAGAGCGCTTACTTTATACAACAAGCAGTTATCAGTTCAGCTAACAGCTAGCTCTTGGGCTTAATTATCACCAAGTTTCTCTGTGCATCTAACTCCGGAACCTTAAGCGCAAAGGTGTCAAAAGTAATGTTCTTTTTCTTTTTTAAATCCTTTAGTTCATCTTCTTGAAGGGATCCCTTCATTGCCAACCAACACCCATTCGCAGCAACTGTTTGTTTAGACAAATCGACTAAATCACCAAGACTTGAGAAAGCACGGGCGGTAACCATGGCGAATTTTTCTGTCGGTAGATAATCTTCAACTCGCTCATTTAATACAGTGAAGTTTTTTAGTTGCAGCTTGTTGGCCGCGAACATTTGGAACTGAGCTTTTTTGTTTCTGGATTCGATCGATACAACTTCTAAGGCAGGAGAGAGAATTGCCAATACCATTCCAGGCAGGCCTGCGCCGCTGCCGACATCTAACAATGTCGCGCCCTTCATATAAGGTTTGATGCTCGCACTGTCAAAAACATGGATGCTCAGCATTTGGTCGAGGTCATCGACTGCGGTTAAATTATGGGTTTTGTTCCACTCACACAGTAAGTTTAAATATTCGACTAGCTTAGCGATGGCTTGCTCACCATAACTTACATTTAAGTCATCAAGGCCTTGCATAAGGCGAGCTTCTACCGTGGGTTGTGTCAATTCTTGAGCTTCATTCATACACTTAGTCTCTCCGATAATACTGGGGTAAGCTGAATTTGGACGATCGATTATAGGGTAATCTGCTGAACCGACCTAACCCTAAACGCAAGGCTTTTGAAAAAGCCATAAAATTACCATCTTTAGTAATTGAAGTATTTTTAGGCCGCTTTTCCGTGTTTTTTTAAGTAAATCAATAACAAAGACACCGCCGCTGGTGTAATTCCAGATATACGGGAGGCTTGGCCTAATGTCGTTGGCTTATGTTGATTAAGTTTTTGCGCAACTTC
>JALZWI010000183.1 GCA_023299895.1 Arenicella sp.
TCAGCCTCCCAACCTAAGCTTTCAGATGAGATCGGATCGATGAAATGACGACCGGGCCGAAAAACTCGATACTCATCAAATGACTGATCGTCAATCCCGCGCGCATAGAACTGATCATACTTACCCATTAATAAACGATTATCAACACCATCAACAACATAGCCGGCATTGAGCATCTCTTGTTCATCGGTCACTAGTGGGGAATTGATATAAGCTTGAATAGAGGCTGGATCAATTGGCGCAATCGCTGATCTAAAATCGGTGGGGCGTGCGCTCGGCGATAACTTCACCGTTTCTCTTTGCAAAGAACGCAATACAGGTCGGCCATCAATAAACGTCAATACCAGTACATCTCCTGGATAAATAAGGTCAGGGTTTTCAACCTGAGGGTTACCCTGCCAAATCTCTGGCCAGCGCCACGGATCGGTTAGGAATTTAGTTGAGATATCCCACAACGTGTCACCTTCAACTACTATGTATCGTTCAGGATAATTTGCTGCCAAATCATTTTCTGTTGCAGCATAAGCACTCAACGAACTAACTAAAGTGCCAAAAATAACGATAGCAATCAGTTTTGTATTACGATAATTTTTGAGGAAAAGATGATTCATTTGTTTTTTTCTAGCCATTTTCAATTATTCTATTGATATATTTATACCGCCAAATACAAGCACTTGACGAATTAAATATTAATTATCTGTTCTTATTTAGCATGTTACACAAACAATGTAGAATACAGTTTACGTTATTTTCACCAGAAACTGTAATCAAAATTCACTTTTAGGGCTTTTCATGGCGATTTTAGATATTTTGGTCTATCCAGACCCCCGGTTGCGCACCGTCGCCAAACCAGTCAAAAACGTTGATGAGAGTACACGACAGCTAATCAGCGACATGCTTGAAACCATGTATGATGCCAATGGTATCGGGCTTGCCGCGACCCAAGTCGACGTTCATCAACAAGTTATTGTGATGGATATTTCTGATGCTCGTGACCAACCTTTAATATTAATTAATCCAACTATTGTGAAAAGCGACGGCGAACAAGTTTACGATGAAGGCTGTTTATCTGTTCCAGAATACTACGCACCAGTGTCTCGTGCTGAAGATATAAAGCTCACCGCGCTAGATCTGCAAGGTGAAATTTTTGAGCTTGAAGCACAAGGTTTACTAGCAATTTGTATCCAACATGAAATGGACCACCTTGTTGGCAAAGTATTTGTTGATTATTTATCACGCCTTAAACAAGACCGCATCCGCAAAAAACTAATCAAACTACAGCGCACCTGAGCGATCCAATGAACGTTTTATTCGCGGGAACTCCCGACTTCGCAGTACCTGCGCTAGACGCGCTCCTGCACAAACATGACATCGTTGGTGTTTATACACAGCCTGACCGTCAATCAGGTCGCGGTAAGAAAATAACCATGTCACCTGTTAAGCAGCTTGCTTTACAGAATGATATAGCAATTTTTCAGCCTCAATCGCTTCGCGATCAAGAAGAAACCATTAAACAACTACAGCCTGATGTTTTTGTTGTTGTGGCATTTGGAATGCTGCTACCACAGAAAATTCTTGATATTCCGCTACTAGGTTGCGTTAATATTCATGGGTCAATTTTACCTCGTTGGCGCGGCGCAGCGCCGATTCAGCGGGCAATTGAAGCAGGCGACTCAGAAACAGGCGTCAGTATCATGCAAATGGAAGCCGGTCTTGATACCGGCCCAATTTTTCAGGTGCTTAAAACTCAGATCAACGATCAAGCGACTAGCCTAACGCTACATGACGAACTATCACAATTAGGCGCACAAGGCATTTGTGAAACATTGGCCACGATGGAAAACCATCTGAATGAGAACCAAGACACCATTCAAGCTAATAAACAAGACGATAGATTGGCTTGCTATGCAAAAAAAATTACCAAATCGGAAGCCCAGGTTGACTGGCATGAAAGTCCAGAATTAATCCAACGAAAAATTCGAGCATTTAATCCCTGGCCTGTTTGTCAAACTCGACATCAAGAGACTCGTATCAGATTGTGGAAATCATCTGTGGTGGATATGCCTTCTGAAAAACTAGGCAGCACTGCAGGGCAGATAATCAAAATAGATGATACCGGCATAACGATCACCTGCGGCTCAACTTCACAGGCATTGAAGCTTGAAACACTACAACGTGACGGCAGCAAAGCACTAGCTAGCAAAGAATTTATTAACGGCTACCCGATTAAAATTGGCGACAGGTTGGCCTAAAGCTCAATCCAAATAATGGCAAAAAAACTAAATACACGCGCAGTTGCAGCTAAGCTAAGCTGGCAAATTATCGATCGTGGTCAATCTCTCGATTCGGCTCTTAGTCAATATTTTGAAGCGAATGATCTCAGCAATCAGGACCGTGGATTTATTCAAGAATTAGTCTATGGGGTCTGTCGCTGGTACGGCGCACTCGATGCCTCAGCTTCCAAACTACTTAAGTCACCTATTCGAAACAAAGACAGAGTAGTGCACTATGTGTTGCTGGTCGGCTTATATCAGTTAGGTCATCTACAAACTGCTGACCATGCCGCTGTTGGTGAAACGGTTAATGCTTGCCGTCAACTAAATAAAGTTTGGGCAAAAAACTTAATTAACGGTTGCTTGCGCACCTACCAAAGGCAGACTGACAATCAATTTTCTTCAGATCATCAAAGCAACCTAGAATCTCATCCAGCATGGATCTGCGCAGAGATCAAACAAGCATGGCCTGATAATTTCGAACAAATCGTCAGTGCTAATAACCAACGACCACCAATGTGCTTACGCGTGAATACTATGCGTAATTCAGTGGATGAATATTTAACTAAATTAGCCAATAATAATATCTCGGCAATCAACGATCCGTACAGTAAAGATGGCATCATCTTAGTGCAAGCTGTTGCGGTCAGTCTATTACCAGATTTTTTTGATGGGGCTGTTTCAGTTCAAGACACCGCGGCGCAATTGGCTTGCGATTTATTACAAGTCGAAAAAAATTACATCGTGCTAGATGCCTGTGCTGCACCTGGCGGAAAAACCGCGCACGTTTTAGAGCGAACTGGCGGTCTCATTAATATGACTGCGTTGGATATATCTGAAGTTCGTTGTGAGCAACTAACCAATACTCTAGAGCGGCTTGAACTGGCTGCACAGACTTATTGTGCAGACGCAACCCAAACTCCAACATGGCCTGGAGCCGAATCTGGATATGATCGAATTTTGGTCGATGCGCCATGTTCAGGTTTAGGAGTGATTCGACGTCACCCTGATATCAAACACCATAGAACACCAGAAGATATTCAAGCCTTATTACAAACTCAGAAAGCTATATTGAATAACCTTTGGCGCTTATTAAAACCAGGCGGCTTAATGCTCTACATGACATGCTCCATTTTACCTGATGAAAACGAAGTGCAAATAAGCCAGTTTCTAGCTTCTCAAAACGATGCTATGCTGCAAGCAATCGAACATCCAAACGCTTTAACGCTCAAACATGGCGTTCAAACATTACCTGGCGTGCATGATATGGATGGCTTTTATTATGCCTTACTTGCAAAAAAAGACTATTAAGTACAAAGTTGATAATCCGTAATGCCCCAACAATTCCAATCAATTTTCACTAAGGTCAAAAATAAGATTGCGCTTTGTGGCTTGGGTGTGGTCTCCGCCATGTTCGTGATTGGCTTCGTTAATAGTAAAGTACCATTAGATGAACTCTCTATAGAATTATCTCCACATGCACAAGAGGCCATTAATAATGGCGTATTGCTGACCATAGATTGTGAATTTTCCTCGATAAAATCAGTTTTTTTATTTGACCTAACAAGCAACGAAAAAAAACATAGATTTACTTTATCAAGGCATACATTATCCAACCGCTATATTGTCAAACGTGATAATTTAAGTACTCCACATATGTTTCGCTCCATCCCAGAAGCGACTAACTTTATTACAGCTCAATCATTGATCTTGCTTGAGTCTTATACGACCTATGATTCACAACGCAAAATGCGTATTTCCTTAAATAAATTCGAACTCCCGGGACCAATGCGGCTACAAGCATTTTTACAAGACAAATGGGATCTAGATACAGGCTGGTTAGCATGGGAATACGAGAACTAATCAAAAAAGCCGCAGGACCAATACCCGTCCTCACAGTCTGTGCGGCTTTATTGGTCGTACTATCTCTATTAATTGTTCAATTGCTCAATGAAGAAGCATCTGGTCAACTGCAGCTGTGGATTACGATACTCGGAAGTGCTGGCATCGCAATTCTTATTTTTTTTCTGATAATCAATTGCTATTCACTCTACAGGCAATACTCGCGTAACGAACTAGGCTCTAAACTGACCTCTAAGTTAGTATTAATATTCCTTTTCTTAACACTTGTTCCTTTCTCCTTAGTTTATTTCTTTTCTATACAGTTTCTGAATAAAGGTATCGATAGCTGGTTTGATGTGCGCGTAGAACAAGCCGTACAAGACGCCTTATTATTGGGCCAAACATCGTTAGACGGCATTAAAGAAGAAATTTCCAACGATGTTGAAAATTATGCGCAGAACCTCCCAAAAAATCTCGATCCTGGGCAACTACTGCGCACTCTAGATGATATACGCCGAGCCGAAGACTATGTTGAATTGACACTTTATACGGATGATGGTCGAATTATGGCTTTCAGTAGCGAGGACAGCTCACAAATGCTACCCGACACCCCCGGGGATGGTGTATTTTCTGAGTTACGACTCAATCAAAGGCTTGGACTAAATCAAAGTTATACTTCACTGGAACCGATTTCCACCAACACCCAACAATTTCGAGTCGTCGCGCCAATTTCAGCACAAGAATATGGTCGCGAGTTTTATGGTTTACAAGCCATAAAATTATTGCCCTTACGCTATGCGACCTTGGCGAGCAGCGTCGAAACCGCGCTAAATCAATACGACCAAATGCTGTTTGCTAGAGGACCATTAAAGTTCAGCTTATTAGTCACATTAAGTTTAATTTCGCTAGCAAGTTTATTATTTTCGGTCCTTACTGCTGTTTATTTATCTAAACGCTTAGTCAGCCCAATTTCAAACTTAGCTGCTGGCACAAAAAAAATTGCCGCAGGTGATTATGGCAGCAAGTTACCAGTTACCAGCAACGATGAATTAGGTATCTTAACTGAGTCATTTAATTACATGAGCCTTAAAATTGACGACGCCCAGCAAGTTGCTTTTGCAAGTCAACAAGAAACTGAAGAGCAACGAGGTTATTTAGAAGCTGTCCTAACGAATTTATCTTCTGGTGTATTTGTTTTTGACCATAATAAACAATTAGAGATCTGCAATAGTGCCGCAGTAGATATTCTTGGTGTCAATCTTGATCAAGACATTGGTCAAGATATTGCCGAAATCGGTCTTAAATACGATCAACTACAAAACTTTATTAGCCAGATAGCTGATGGTCTGAGTTCAGGCTTAACCAACTGGCAAGATGAAACGACTTTACTGGGTGCACATGGCCGACAAATATTAATAATGCGAGGCACCTTATTGGCAAATACGAAGTCTTTAACTAATAAAAAACCTCATGGACAAAGCGATTACGTTGTTGTGTTTGATGATGTTACTAACCTAATTCAAGCGCAGCGTGATGCAGCTTGGGGTGAAGTAGCAAGACGCCTTGCTCATGAAATCAAAAACCCATTGACGCCAATACAGCTTTCAGCAGAACGAATTCGTAACAAGTTTGCATCTCACTTTGAGGGCGAATTAAAAGACACTTTAGAGCGCAGTACTCGTACTATCGTGCAACAAGTAGAGTCGATGAAAGAGATGGTCAACGCATTTTCAAGTTACGCTCAACCTGTTCGAGCAG
>JALZWI010000184.1 GCA_023299895.1 Arenicella sp.
CTAACCAAGGAAAAAACTTTTATAAAACTATGTTAGCTTTATCAAAGTCTCGCGATGAGCTAAATGTAGTAGCTGATCAAATCGGTTCGCCAACCTATGCGAAAAGTATTGCGATTGCGACAGGTGAGTTATTGCAAACTGTCTTGCAGCAGGGTGGTATTAAACCTGAACAAGTCGGAATTTATCACTTTAGTTGTGGTGGCGAAACATCTTGGTGTGATTTTGCCGATGCTATTTTTAGTAAACATCAAATAGCTAAAATAACAGTTAACCCAATAACAACAGATCAATATCCGACACCGGCTAAGCGCCCAGCTTATTCAGTGCTCGATAATACTAAGTTACAAAAGACTTTTGGAGTATCATTACCTGATTGGCAAACTGCCTTAGATGAGTGTGTTGCAGAAACACAATGAAAAGATAAATTGTAAACAGGCCTAGATCAAAGGCTCACAGATAGTATGACTCAGATTTTGGATGGTGAGGGTACAGTAACAACTATTGATGAGCCGACTTCAAGGGAAATGCTGGGATCTGACGGTGTATTTGCAAAAAAACTGAAAAATTTTGTTGTTCGGTCTGCTCAAGTCGAAATGGCGGGCGAAATTGAAGGCGTCATTGCGCAACGTAAAACTCTATTGGCTGAGTCCGGTACTGGCACTGGGAAAACGTTTGCCTATTTGGTGCCAGCCATCTTGTCAGGTAAAAAGACATTAGTTTCAACAGGGACAAAGCATTTACAAGAACAACTCTTTCACCGCGATATCCCGGTGGTGGTTGATGCCTTAAGCGCCAGTATTAAAGTGTCTTTATTGAAAGGCCGCAGTAACTATTTATGTATCCATCGCCATCAACAGACACGGGCATCGTCTCGGCGTTTGGACCAAAAGAGTTTGTCTGAATTAGAGTTGCTTGGTGTGTGGCTGCCGCGTACTAAGTCTGGCGATATTGCTGAACAAACACAAGTGCCTGAAGATTCGCGAATTTGGCCTCAGGTGACTTCTACTGCGGATAATTGTTTAGGTCAGGAGTGTAGTCATTTTGAAGATTGCTATGTCAATAAAGCTCGTAAAGCCGCTATGACGAGTGATGTTGTGGTGGTAAATCATCATTTGTTTTTTGCCGACAAATCACTTAAAGAGGATGGTTTTGGTGCTTTATTACCAGATGTAGACACAGTGATTTTTGATGAAGCCCATCAAATTCCAGATATTGCGTCTAACTTTTTAGGGGCTAGTTTTAGTTCATGGCAAGTAATGGAATTGGTCAGTGATACTCGAGCGGCGGAACTAAAAGAACGCAGTCTAGTCGTAAATTTAATCACATCAGCGGATCAACTAGATAAATTGATTGCAGACTATCGTTTATCGTTAGGCTTGTCAGAACGACGTGTTTCTTGGAATGATTTAATTGAAGAAATACCTAATTTGACAAAAAAAATGATTGCTATGGCTGATAAGTTGAGTGATTTCTCTGAACTTCTAGATCAGGCGTCATCAGCAGGAGAGGGACTTACTCGTTGTTACGAACGTGCGCTAGAATTAACGCAGCTTTGTCATCAAATGGGTGGCGAAGCTGAGAGTGGCAATGTGGTGCGTTGGGTAGAGCTTGCTAAACGCAGCTTTCGGATTCATGAAACGCCACTTAATATTGGTGAACAATTAACTGCGTATTTCGGTAATCAAACGCAAGCTAGAATATTTACCTCGGCAACATTATCTATTGACGGTGATTTTAGTCACTATCAACAGCTGGCCGGTTTACCAAAAGAAACCATAACTAAAACTTGGGAAAGCCCGTTTGATTATTTTGAACAAGCTGTTTTATATGTTCCAGAAGGATTACCAGCCCCGAAAGATGAAGGTTTTAGCCAGGCTTTGTTCGATAGTGTTTTGCCCATAATTAAGGCGAGCCAAGGGCGCGCATTTGTGTTGTTTACAAGTTTTAGGGTTATGCAAGAATTTGAAGAAAGACTGTCTGATGCTGAATCGCAATTCACAATTTTAATGCAAGGTGATAGCAACAAAAGTGACCTCCTAAGTAAATTTGTTAGTGCAGATAAAACTGTTTTACTCGGTACAATGAGTTTTTGGGAGGGCGTCGATGTTCCTGGCGATGCACTGCGCACGGTGGTGATTGATAAATTACCGTTTGAATCGCCGTTTGACCCAGTTATAAAAGCGCGACTTAACGCGATGCAAGATGCGGGCAATAATCCCTTTATGAATTATCAAGTTCCACGTGCGGTAATTACCTTACGCCAAGGCGCAGGTCGCTTAATCCGTAGCCAGCAAGATAAAGGTGTTTTGATGATTTGTGATGCGCGTTTGCGTACCACACATTATGGCAAGAAATTTTTAAACAGCTTACCTAGAATGCGACGCACCAGTAACCAAGAAAAAGTATGTGGTTTTTTAAAGAGTATTGCTGGGCAAGATAACAATGATGAATGATGTGAATATTCTAGCGGTCGAGACAGCGACGTCGGCTTGTTCTGTGGCACTCAATGTTGGTGATGTTATTTTTGAGCGATCAGAAATAGGCAATAATATTCATTCCCAATGTTTGTTATCAATGCTTGAACAGGTGTTGGTAGAGGCGCAATTAACCGTCTCTGAGCTCAATGCGGTCGCAGTTGGTCAAGGGCCAGGCTCGTTTACCGGCCTTAGGATTGGGGTTGGTGTTGCACAAGGCATTGCTTATGGTGCAGGTTGTTCCATGCTTGGTATTTCATCGCTGGCCGCACTGGCACACCAAACCAATCAAAGTGGTTATGTTTTAACAGGCATTGATGCCCGAATGAATGAGGTCTATTGGGGCCTCTACAAAATGTTGGACGGTGATGTGCAGTTGCTTGGCAACTTGAATGTCTCATCACCAAATTTAATTAACCATCAAAGCGTAACTGCGCTCGCTATTGATTTTGATATCGATCGTGCATGCTTAGCGGGTAATGCGTGGGTTGAGTATGAACATGAGTTTGATCAAGCCTTTTTGATGAATCTAAAGCAAGCAGAAAATTGTGTTTACCCACAAGCAAGTTCAGTATTAGCGTTAGCGCACAAGGCATATTCGCGTCAGGAATTCGTTTCGCCAATTGATTTTGCGCCAGAGTACGTGCGAAATAATGTTGCTTTTAAAAAGACGCTGTAATTGTTTTGCTAACAGCTAACTTCAAAAGTATCGGAGCCGATGAGTTTATCATCTATTTTGAATTTTACGTTCCATTCGCCAATGAATTCAGTTAATCCCGCAGAAGGATTAACAAATTGCAGTAAACTGGCCCCTTTTGCACGAGAGAGGCTTAACCATGCCCAAACTCGAGCCTTCTCATTATGTGAGTGAAAGTAATACTTAGTATGCTCTCTGAGCTGCGAGTGTGGGTCGTGCCACTCGACTGACAGGTGGTGTTTGCCAATTTTGTAATTCTCTAATTCGATTACGGCAATAACTTTCTCTGAGCAACCAAAGATTTTTTTTGGTAACGTTAAAGGTCTGCCATGTTCATCTGCAGCAGCCATATAAGTGATTTCTTGGCGTGATGTATTACTGTTTTCGGATTTAGGCTCTACGTCAGTATTGGCTAATATAATCGATGCACTAGAAAAGTAGATTGCAAAAAAGATGCCGTGCGTAAATCTCATAAGAGATAAAGAGCTGGAATATCAAACTACTAACGAGAAACAGAAATACTACCAGACCGTACATTGTCAGTTGAATCAAAAACAGGAGCTAGGCAGACATCGCCGTTTACTACATAAGTTCCAGAAAACGAGTTTAATGTGCCAGTTAGTGCAATCTGGGCTGAGCCAGTGAAGTCTTCTGCAGGGCAGAAACTATCTATAACTTCTCCGAGAGTATCGAGTGTTTCTGTGGGTGAGTCGCATATTTCGGGTCGTTGTGTGACTGTGCAGTCACCTGTTTGCAAAATTAGGTCAAACCCTGTCTGTGTGCCAGTAACTTCACTCGTACAAATACATGCAGGTTCGGATTCATTGCTAATGATTAAATTACCAGAAATACTGCCACTCCCGTCATCGGTAAGGTCGAGTTGGATGCTGCCAGCTCCTAGGTTATTGGAAGTAATGAAATCACCACTAAACGTACTGGATGTTACTTGTGGCGGTAAATCTGATACCGACGTGCCACTGCTGCAGGCGGAGACGAATAATACGAGGAAGACAGAGAGAGCAATAATTTTCATAAGATAGGTTCAGTATCAGTTATATCTATTTGTTATTTCAGCAATATATCACAAAAGATTGGTCGAGCAAGAAGATTGCTGATAATTTAACAAATTTGTATCAATTGGTTTGCTTATAAGATCAATGTTTTTGTTTAAGGAAGTTCTGAAATGCGTGCCACATGTACCGCGGTGTCACGTGTTTGTACAATCTCAACGACATATCGATCAAACTTAAAACAGGTATTCGCATAGGGTATATCTTCGAGGTAGTCGGTGATTAAGCCATTGAGTGTTTTTGCGCCATCGGTCGGTAAGGTCCAATTGAGTTTGCGATTTATATCTCGAATGTAGGTATTGCCGCGAACTATGTAAGAATTGTCTTTTTCAGCGCGTATATCTTCATCTATACCAGGCACAATTGTGGTGAATTCGCCGACGACTTCTTCTAAAATTTGTTCCAAGGTTACCAGGCCTTTTATATCGCCGTACTCGTCGACCACCACACCAAAGCGCCTGCGTTGATCCCGTAAATTACTTAATGCATGAGTGATGGATGAGTTTTCAGGAATGAAAAGTGGCTCACGAACCATGCCTAAGAACGATTCTTTATTAAAATCACCCATTTGTGATAAGTAAAACATCTTACGAATATGTACGATACCAATAAAATTATCGAGCGTCTCATTAAAGACTGGCATACGAGTGTGATGAGAGGTTGCTAATTGTTCAACAATTTCATCCCAATCATCATTAATATCGATAGCTTCTATATCAGCACGAGGCACCATGACATCTTCTACGGTGATTTTATCCATTTCAAGAATACGTAACAGCATATCTTTGTGGGAGACATCCAGTTTGCCACCGGATTCCGTCACGGCAACGCGCAACTCTTCACTGGATAGTGCTGTGTTTTGTGCTACGTCATTGGCTCTTAATAGGCGTAAAAAACCATTGGAGAAGAATTTGACCAACCAAACAGCTGGGAATAATAGTATTTGTAGAAATGCTAATACCCAACAGGCTGTAAATGCAATTCTTTCGGGGTTTTGTGCTGCGAGTGTTTTAGGCGCGACTTCAGCAAAGATTAATACTAGAAAGACCAGTATTAAGGGCGCATAAGCCAAGCCAGCCTGTCCAAATAAACGCAAGCCTAGTACTGTTGCAAGAGTTGATGCTGCAATATTGGTCACGTTATTGCCAAACAATATTGTGCCAAGAAGCTTGTCAGGCGTTGTAAGTAGCTTCAACACCAATTGAGCACTGCGGTTACCAGAATCGGCTAGACTTTTTATCTTGTAACGATTGACTGCCATCATGGCAGTTTCAGACGATGAAAAAAACGCTGATAAGAGAATCAGTAAAAATAAAGAGAGGAAAATTATTCCTACAGGTATGTCGTTCAAAGTATATTCACGCTTGTGATATCAATCATACGCATTGTATCACTTCAAACTTGGCTCTGTGTATAGTAAAATCGGCGCATTAGAGATTGAGTACTTCGAATAATAACGAAGCATGTTATTTTACCATACAGAATTTAACCACAGAGGAACTATCAAATGTTAGAAGCATACCGTGAGCATGTAGCTGAACGTGCAAAAATGGGAATCGTGCCAGAGCCATTAAACGCAGAACAAGTTGCTGATCTGATCGAGTTATTGAAAAATCCTCCGTCTGGCGAAGAAGATTTTTTGATGGAACTATTCACCGATCGAGTACCTGCCGGTGTTGACCAAGCTGCTTATGTCAAAGCTAGTTTTCTTGCGGCGATTACCATAGGAGAGGTATCGTCACCATTAATCAGTGATGAGCGAGCGACTGAAATTCTTGGCACTATGTTAGGCGGTTATAATATTGAGCCATTAATAGCAGCGCTTGATAATGACAAGCTTGCTGATGAAGCGGCGACCTCACTATCTCACACATTATTAATGTTTGATGCTTTTCATGATGTTAAAGAAAAAGCCGATGCTGGCAATGGTTATGCTAAAAAGGTAGTGCAATCGTGGGCGGATGCCGAATGGTTTACGTCTAAGCCAAGGTTGGCAGATAAAATTACGGTTACTGTTTTTATGGTACCTGGTGAGACTAATACTGATGACTTATCACCCGCCCCGGATGCGTGGTCACGCCCAGATATTCCACTACATGCTCTAGCGATGCTAAAAATGCCACGTAATGGTTTTGATGTGAATGGTGATCCGCTTGGTAAAATTGAAGAGCTTAAAAAGAAAGGTCACCCAGTAGCCTACGTAGGCGATGTGGTTGGTACGGGCTCATCACGTAAGTCGGCAACCAATTCTGTGTTATGGACAATGGGCGATGATATTCCGCATATACCGAATAAGCGCGCAGGCGGGTACTGTTTTGGTAATAAGATTGCACCTATTTTCTATAACACCATGGAAGATTCTGGCGCATTGCCAATCGAGATGGATGTCTCAAAATTAGAAATGGGCGATGTTATTGACGTCTTCCCCTATGAAGGCGTTGTTAAGCGTAATGGTACAGACGAGGTGATTTCAACTTTTGAATTAAAGACCCAAGTCTTATTAGACGAAGTTCAAGCTGGTGGTCGTATTCCTCTAATCATTGGTCGTGGGTTAACAACACGTGCACGCGAAGCGTTAGATTTGCCTGCTTCTGAGTTGTTCCGTTTACCTGAACCAGTTAATGAGACGGGTAAAGGTTACACCTTAGCGCAAAAAATGGTCGGCAAGGCTTGTGGTATTCCAGGTGTTCGCCCAGAACAATACTGTGAACCTAAAATGACCACAGTTGGTTCGCAAGATACGACTGGACCTATGACTCGAGATGAGTTGAAAGACTTAGCTTGTTTAGGTTTTTCGGCTGACTTGACGATGCAATCTTTCTGTCATACCGCAGCGTATCCAAAACCAGTAGATGTAGTAACGCACGCTAATTTACCAGACTTTATAATGAATCGCGGTGGTGTGTCATTAAAGCCAGGCGATGGCATTATTCATTCGTGGTTAAACCGTATGTTATTGCCTGATACTGTCGGTACGGGTGGTGATTCACATACGCGTTTCCCGATTGGTATTTCATTTCCAGCTGGTTCTGGTTTAGTTGCATTTGCCGCGGCAACTGGGGTTATGCCTCTCGATATGCCTGAATCTGTGTTAGTGCGCTTCAAAGGTAAAATGCAACCAGGCATTACATTGCGCGACTTAGTTCATGCGATTCCTTATTACGCAATCAAAAATGGTTTGTTGACGGTCGAAAAAGAAGGCAAGAAAAACATTTTCTCTGGTCGTATCTTAGAAATTGAAGGCCTGCCTGAGTTAAAGGTTGAGCAAGCTTTTGAGTTAGCCGATGCTTCAGCAGAACGTTCGGCAGGTGGTTGTACGATTAAACTTAACAAAGAACCAATTGCCGAATACATTACCTCAAATATCACTATGCTTAAGTGGATGATCTCAGAAGGTTATGGCGATGTTCGTACTATTACTCGACGGATCAGAGGTATGGAAGAGTGGTTAGCTAATCCTGAGTTG
>JALZWI010000185.1 GCA_023299895.1 Arenicella sp.
GAAACTCTCAGAGAAGTTCTGCTTAACTCTAGTGACGACAGCATCGGTAATACTGCTGAATTACTGCTTGTCTTTGCTGCCCGAGCACAACATATTGAAAAGGTTATTGAACCCGCCTTAGCCGATGGTCAGTGGGTATTGTGTGATCGTTTTACCGACGCAACTTACGCATACCAAGGCTTTGGTCGAGGTTTAGATGTATCTCTAGTAGAGCAACTTGAAGCTAGTGTGCAAGGCGAACTTCGACCTGACTTGACGATACTCTTAGATTTACCTGTTGCAGTTGGCGAAAGTAGAGCAGGGCAACGCAGTGCTCCAGATCGTTTTGAGCAACAGCAAAAAAGCTTCAAACAACGAGTTAGAGATGGCTATTTACAACTTGCTGAAAAACAAAGTGGTCGAATAAAAGTCATCGACGCTAGCCAAGATATAGCGTCAGTCGCGAAATCTATCAAAACAGCACTCATTCAGTTTGTAGAAGATATAGAGGCGCATGTCTAAATTCAGTCCGACAATTCACCCTTGGAATCAAGCTTTATGGCAAAGTTTAACCGCTGAGCCAGAGCGTGCTAGTCACGCACTCTTGTTCACCGGCAATCAGGGCCTAGGTAAAAAATCATTAGCGGTCGCGCTGACGCATTTTTTAATGTGCGACAATCACAATCAATCAGAATCACTATTTAATGCCGGCTCACACCCTGACCTACATGTGCTTATGCCAGAGGTGTTAGCGCAGGACTATCAACTGCGAGAAGACATTATCGGCAACTTCGCCCAGCGTTATCTTGAGGACCACACAGGTAAACCTAAACAGGTGATCAATATTGAGCAGGTTAGAAAATTAAGCTTATCCTTAACCACTCATCCACATATCAGTTTAACTCGAATTGTGTTGATTTTGAGCGCCGATAGCATGAATAACAATGCGGCCAATGCATTGCTAAAAAACCTAGAAGAGCCGCCAGCAAACACCTTATTTATACTGGTGACTGATGAACTATCAAAATTACCCAAAACCATCCGCAGTCGTTGTAGTTTAGTCAATTTTCGAGCACCAGAACCCGTTTCGAGCGCAGCTTGGTTAGAGCAACAGGGCACTATTCCAGTAGATCTAATCAACACACATTTGGCCATGGCTAACAACCATCCCTTGTTGGCTGTCGAGTTATATAAACACAATTATGTCGACTCACTAAAATCTATATTTACTGATGTGAACGGACTCTGGAGTAGTAAATTAGACCCTGTGCAAGCAGCAAAAAATTGGCAAAAAATTGGCGGCGTATTAGCAGTGGAAGTACTACAAAAATTGAGTACAGACTTAATTCGCAATTCTTTAAACGACTCTTTAAATAGTAAGGTCGAACTACCGATACAGTCGGTATTTTTCCCGGTTCAACAATCTTGGATTAAATCAGTCAGCGCAAAGCTGTCCAAACAACGCTTACTCGACATGGTTGATGAACTCAATTACGCAAAAAGCATGCTAAAAACAACCGTGGATGAGTTATTAGTGTTAGAAACGATCTCTAACCAGGTAAGAAAATTACCATCCTAAGTAATTAATATTGAAACAATATCTAACATTATTGATCTTGTAGAATGACAAGATAACGAGTATAAATGGGTTATGAATAAAGAAGTTCAACAAAAAGTGTCTACGCAGGCTAGTAGTACTCGTAATAAAGTTATTTCTATTGCGATTAAGGACAAACAAGCTCTGTACATGGCTTATATGCCATTTGTGAAAGATGGAGGCTTATTTGTGCCTACCAAGAAAGATTATAACCTTGGTGACGAAATGTTCTTATTAGTGAAAATCATCGATGAAATTGAGCCTGTTTCAATTTCAGGGACGATTGTTTGGGTGACACCACCTGGCGCACTGGCTAATAGACCACAGGGAGTAGGGGTGCAATTCGGAGGAGATAATGCGATCAAAACAAAAAACCTGATCGAATCCAAACTCGGAGCTTCACTTTCTTTAGGTCGTGCAACTCACACTATGTAAAAATAACAACACCGTAAAAATAACAACACCGTAATTCTTCAAAACAACGTATTCAGCAGTTTCTTAAGCATCAGCCTTCTGTAAAATCAAATCATGCAAATAGTAGACTCGCATTGTCATATTAATTTTAGTGAACTGTCTGAGCGCTTGCCTGACATTCTGGCCAATGCCAAATTAAATGATGTTACTCACATGCTCTGCGTGTCAGTTAATCTTGAAGATTTTCCACAAGTCCAAGCTTTATCGCACGAATACCCGCATATCTTTGCTTCAGTCGGCGTACACCCTTGTTACCAAGACGTCAAAGACCCAACTGCCGATGAATTGATAGAGATTGCCCAAGACACTAATATCGTTGCTATCGGCGAGACTGGTCTTGATTATTTTCGAATTGAAGACCAGGACATGACTTGGCAGCGCGATCGCTTTGTGAATCACATTAACGCAGCCAAAGCAGTTAACAAGCCACTCATAATTCACACCAGAAATGCGGCCGATGACACCATGCGCATGCTCAAAGAAGAGGGCGCTGACCAATGTCGCGGAGTCATGCACTGCTTCGCAGAAGACTGGGATGTCGCCAAAAAGGCACTCGACTTAGGTTTTTATATCTCTTTTTCAGGCATCGTTACCTTTAAAAGCGCCACAAACGTGCAAGAAGTTGCCCGCAAAGCTCCAATTGATCGTATTTTGGTTGAAACCGATTCGCCCTACTTAGCCCCCGTACCATTGCGTGGCAAAACCAATGAGCCTGCCTATGTACGTCATACGGCTCAATACGTTGCCGATCTGAGAGGAATCAGTCTTGAAGAACTTGCGGAATCGACAACAACAAACTTTTTTGAGTTGTTTTCATCCGCAATCAAACAATAACTATTAATAATGATAGAGTGAAAAATACTTTATTTATAGTCTGATAAACTAAGTACTCATAAGTCAAAACCATCTTCCGGCGTATATGAGTTCATCAAACACATCAATATCAATAGTTAAGCATAAAGGATTCTTAGGCTGGGTTGAACGCAATGGCAATGCTTTACCTGACCCCGTTTTTCTATTCTTTTATCTGATATTAGGCTTAATAGTGATGTCGATCATCGCTTCTATATTCGGTCTGTCTGAAACCCTCGGCACTGAAATTCTGGCAGGCATGCCTGATTCACAAAAAGCGCGTTTTGGAATAGGCGATGACGGCATTGTCAGCGCTGTTAGCCTGTTGTCTGCACACAATTTACATCGACTATTTGTCGATATGCCGGAAACGTTCGCGCATTTTCATCCGCTTGGCTTAGTGTTAACCGTGATGCTCGGGGCAGGGGTTGCGGAACGAGCTGGTTTATTTGGCACGGCAATGCGCGCCGCTGTCGGCAACGCGCCTAAATACTTACTAACACCAATGGTTGCGTTTATTGCCATGATGGGTAATCTGGCCGCAGATGCCGCCTATGTGGTGCTTATTCCTTTGTCCGCGATTGTTTTTGCTGCAGCGGGGCGTCACCCAATTGCTGGTATTGCCGCGTCTTTCGCAGGTGTTTCAGGTGGGTTCTCAGCAAATCTAATAATGGGTCAGTTAGATGCTTTATTACTGGGCATTACCGGTGAGGCAGCGAGTATTTTAGTCGAAGGTTATCCTGTCAATATTGCCGGCAATTGGTATTTTATCGCGACCATGTTAATTATCTATGTGCCGATTATCTGGTACGTCACCGATAAAATAATTGAACCAAAACTTGGCTCTTGGAACCGCAGTGTATTGGATAAAGGCGATCAATTAGACACAGTACAACGCGAAATATCAGACCTTGAAAGATCGGGTTTAAAGAGGGCAGGTTTAGCTTTGTTAGCGGTCATATTGGTCTGGGTATTGTTAGTGTTTGGCCCAGATACGCCACTTATTAACGAAGCTGCCTGTTCTGACGCTGATGTTGCGGCAGGCAATTGCTCAGCACAAACTCGATTAACGCCTTTTTATAACTCACTAATTGCTGGGTTTTTTATTTTATTTATTAGTAGTGCTTGGGTTTACGGCAAAATTGTCGGCACCATAAAAGACCATCACGATGCAGTTGATATGATGGCCGATTCAATGAAAGATATGGGCTATTATTTGGT
>JALZWI010000186.1 GCA_023299895.1 Arenicella sp.
TGCTAAATAGGAAATTGTTGCCGCAATAATGAAGAGTAACAGGCTATATGTCGCTAATAACCCATAATTTGCGTTAATTAAGATTTCTGACTTAAGGATGCTGTATATATGTTCGTAGAACATTAATATAATCGCTCCGGCGGCTAGCCCGATTGCCTGTACTCGTGGCAGAACAATACTACCAGTGGCGACAACCATGAAATAGAGTAGGGTGAAGGTACTGTTAATACTACCAACGCAATGAACGAGTAACGTGGCTAATATAAGGTCAACCAAAAACTGTGACAATATAAGTGTATTAAAAGGTAATAGTCGGCGGATACTTATATAGCTAAAGACAATTGCCGTTAATAGAATCGAGATCGTGACGATAGTGAACTGTTTTGGATATAAAAGGTCTTGTATTGGAACTAGGTTGGGCAGGTAGTTTAAAAGGCTTACCGTTATTAGCAATGTTATCGCTAATCCATAACGCAGTAAATTTAGTACAAACAGAGCTCGCCAGACATCTTGCTTGAAGGCCGGTTGTTCACCCTTTATAGCTTCAGCGTCAGAGGCTACTTTTGCAGTTTCTTGTTTTTCTGCCTTTTCGGCAGCGGTGTCTAATTTTTTTGCAAGGCCTGCATTGGCTATTGCGATCAGATCTGAATGTTTTGCGTTCATGAATACTCGTTCTATTTCAATTACTTACTGCGTAACCCAACGCGCGAGTTTATGTTGTATGCGCCACCCCCCAAACCTGCACATAGTCTACACCGTTTCTTTTTAAAATTTTAGTAATTTCTGCAACCGTAGAGCCAGTGGTGACAACATCGTCGATAATAGCGACGTGCTTTGTTCTGATATTTAGTGAATTGACTTCACGGTTTAAGCGAAAACTACCCTTTATATTTTTTTTGCGAAAGGCTAGTGTTTGTTGAGCCTGAGGTGGCGTTACTCGGTGTTTTACTACAGCGTTGTGCTTATAAGGAATGTTCATTATAGTGCTGAGACATTTTGTCAATTGCAAAGAATGATTAAAACCACGTTCTCTTAATTTACTGATGTGCATTGGTACTGGAATCAATAAATCAGGTAGTTCGAGTTGATGGTTATCAATCTCGCGCTTTAGTAATCTAGCGATTTGCATCGCAAGTTCAGGTCGTTCTGAATACTTAAGGTTCCTAATTTGTTGGCCAATAGTAGAGTCGTATTTAAACGCGCAAAAACAACGATCATATGGTTGAGGGCTTGAAATACAGCGACCACAGTAATCAAGTTTAGCGGCAAATGGTTGACCGCAAAGTTGGCAAGCACAGTCCTCAAACGGCAGGTTTGGGTAACACTCTATACAAACTGGCATTAGGTTTGCCCCTAAATTTTTACTACAGACGATGCATTGGGCTGGCATAACCCAATTTAATGACTTTAATGCTTGGTGTTTTAGAGCTTTTTTTATTGGTTTAGGGAAATACAGTTTCATTATCAACTCCGTTTGATATTTGCTGCTAAGTTTAAAGTCTAATCTAAAAATACTGTTGCTACAAACTCAATTGTACAAATTACGCTTCAAATAAGATAACCTAATTGAGATCAATTTAAAAATAAGTCATATTCGGAACATAATTTGTTGATGCAATAAGGAGGCTATGATACCTTCTGTCCGCCTCAATCGAGCTCACTTTTTTTGCTGGTTTGTGGCTCACATATTCTTCATTTAGAAGATCTAGGCTGTTTTTATTTGGTACAGGCTAGAAATTAATTAAATTTTAATAAGCCTATGTTTTTTATCGGCTTTTTATCTGGCAGCTAATTTAATTGCTGCTAGTTTTTAAAACGTATCTCTCGGAGAACCTTCAATTATGGTGGTCAGCCAATCTAAGCGACTGGTTTTGCAATTTTTGCAAAAAATGTCAGTAGTCGTTGTCTCTCTCAGCGCCTTGTTCGGTAGTGGTCTTGTTAAGGCTGAATACGCCCTTAATTTCCAGGAGCCTGTCACAGAAGTTGCTCGCGATATTTATGGTTTGCACATGCTGATTTTTTGGATCTGCGTGGCAATTTTTGTGGCTGTCTTTGGTGTGATGTTCTACTCGATCTTTATGCATCGAAAGAGTAAAAACTTTAAGGCATCTACCTTTAATCACAGTACAAAAGTAGAAATCGTTTGGACGATTATTCCATTCTTTATATTGGTTGCTATGGCTGTTCCAGCAACTAAAGTATTAATCAAAATGGAAGATACTACCAAATCTGACTTAACCATTAAAATTACGGGTTACCAATGGAAATGGGGTTATGAGTACTTAGATAGTGGCATTGAGTTTTACAGTACCTTAACAACACCGCGTGAACAAATTAATCAATTTAATAAAGAAACTGCGCAACCTCAGGGTGAGAACTACTTATTAGAAACCGATAATCATGTGATTGTGCCTTCGGGCCGTAAAATACGCGCACTGATTACTGCTAATGATGTAATCCACGCTTGGTGGATACCTGCGTTCGGCACAAAAAAAGATGCGATACCAGGCTATATCAATGAACTCTGGTTTAATATTGACGTCGGTAAAGAAGGTATTTATCGCGGTCAATGCGCCGAATTATGTGGTAAAGACCATGCATTTATGCCGATTGTGGTAGAAGTAGTGACCGCAGACAAATTCGATAATTGGGTCGCTTCTGGTGGCACTAGCTTCGAGGTACAAACGATTATTGAAGTAGCAGAGCCTATCGGAGCACAAGCCACTGCTGCTTTAAACGGAGCCGCCGCCGTTGCCGAAACAGTCGTCCCTGCAGCGCAAGCCGTTGTTGAGAAAGAGTGGACTAAAGACGAGCTAATGGTAAAGGGCGAAGAGGCCTATAAAAGCTGTATTGCCTGTCATGGTGCAGATGGCAAAGGTATTTCCGGTGTGTTCCCAGCAATTGCTGGTAGTGCAGTTGCTACTGGTGATGTCGGCGCACAAATAGATTTGGTTTTGTTCGGTAAACCAGGCACGGCAATGGTGTCCTTTGCTAACCAGTTAAGTGATGAAGAAATTGCGGCGGTAATAACCTACCAACGTAATTCTTTTGGAAACAATGTGGGTGACTTCGTGTCACCGGCCGCTGTTAAAGCGAAACGTTAGTTTAATAGAGTAGGAGAATTTTATGTCACACGCAGCCACTGCTCACGATGATCATCACGACCATGATGACCACATGCCAACCGGTTTCAAACGTTGGTTTATGTCGACCAACCATAAAGACATTGGTACTTTATATCTAATTTTTTCACTCACGATGTTGTTTGTGGGTGGTGCCATGGCCTTGGTGATTCGTGCCGAATTATGGCAGCCAGGCTTACAATTTATTGATCCGCATTTCTTCAACCAGATGACCACGATGCACGCGTTGATCATGGTTTTTGGTGCAGTTATGCCTGGTTTTGTTGGTTTTGCTAACTGGATGATCCCTTTGATGGTAGGCGCTCCTGATATGGCCTTACCACGCATGAATAACTGGAGCTTTTGGATTCTACCATTCGCTTTCTCAATCTTGTTGATGAGCTTTTTTGTTCCTGGCGGTGCACCTGCTGCTGGTTGGACACTCTACGCACCGCTTACGATTCAAGGTGGTATGAGTGTTGATATGGCTATTGTCGCGATTCACATGATGGGTATTTCTTCAATCATGGGCGCGATTAACGTGATTGTGACGGTGCTTAATATGCGTGCACCGGGCATGACCTTAATGAAAATGCCGATGTTTGTTTGGACTTGGTTGATCACAGCCTTCTTATTAATAGCGGTAATGCCAGTTTTTGCGGGCGCAGTAACGATGCTGTTGACTGATCGCCATTTTGGTACGGCTTTCTTTAACCCGGCGGGTGGTGGTGACCCTGTGCTGTATCAGCATATTTTTTGGTTTTTTGGTCACCCTGAAGTTTATATTATGATTTTACCTGCATTCGGTATTATCTCACACATTATTCCAACCTTCGCTCGTAAGCCGTTGTTTGGCTATAGTTCAATGGTGTTTGCGACTGCTGCGATTGCGTTTTTGTCATTCATTGTTTGGGCACATCACATGTTTACAGTTGGTATGCCGCTGCAAGGTGAGTTGTTCTTTATGTACGCAACCATGTTGATCTCTGTACCAACTGGGGTGAAAGTGTTTAACTGGGTGACTACTATGTGGCGTGGTTCAATGACTTTTGAAACACCCATGTTGTATGCGATTGGCGTAGTTTTCTTGTTTACTCTGGGTGGCTTATCTGGTTTGATGTTGGCGATTACGCCAGCGGATTTCCAATATCATGACACCTACTTTGTAGTCGCGCATTTCCATTATGTATTGTTCTCCGGTGCGGTTATGGCGATGATGGGCGGGGCGTTCTTCTGGTTACCTAAATGGACTGGCCATATGTACAACGAGACTTTGGGTAAGATCCATTTTTGGTTAACGGCTATATTTTTTAATGTTACGTTCTTCCCACAGCACTTTTTAGGTCTTGCTGGCATGCCGCGCCGTTATGCGGATTACCCAGTTCAATTTGCCGAATTCAACCAAATTTCTTCAATTGGTGCCTTTGGCCTAGGGATATCACAACTATTGTTCGTCTATATTGTTGTATCAACAATCCGTGGCGGTAAAAAAGCCACTGCTCAAGTGTGGGATAATCCAGAAGGTTTAGAGTGGACTGTGCCGTCGCCAGCACCGTTTCATACCTTTGATGAAGCGCCTGTTATAAAGTAAGTAAGACAAATAAATACGTAACGATAGTATGGTAGATGAAAAAGATAAGCGTTCTAAGAGCAATGCCCGCGTGGCATTGGTCATTGCGCTTATTCCGATAGCACTTTTTATTCTAACTTTCTTTATAAAGCGGGGATGATTCTTTTACAAAAACAGTCATGACTCAGGAAACTACAAACAATATAGTCGTTAAGTTAGTCGTTATTGCGGCATTGATGTTTGGTTTTGGTTACGCGTTAGTGCCTTTGTATGATGCTTTTTGTAGGGTGACTGGGTTTGGTGGTAAGACAGACATCATTACTGAAGGTGCAGCACAAAATGCTGAGATAATTGACCGTGATATCGCGGTAACATTTACCTCGCATACAAATACAAATTTGCCATGGGAGTTTAAACCTGTGACAAAAGGCTTAGACGTCAAAGTTGGTGAAGTCCAAGACGCCATCTTTTATGTCAAAAACATTTCGAATAGACCGATTACGGGTATGGCAACATTCAATGTGACGCCACCTCGAGCGGGCTTTCATTTTAAAAAGACTGAGTGCTTTTGCTTCACCGAACAGGTTATGCAACCTGGTGAAGAAAAAGAAATGTTAGTTAGGTTTATGCTTGATGCTGAAATGCCTGATGACGTACATGAATTAACCTTGTCCTACACGTTTTTCGATAATGATAAATATGCAGGCCAATAAAATTTTTAACCGAGGAAAATAAAGATGTCTTCGCATTCACCTGATCATTATAAAGATCATTATTTTGTGCCTGAGGCTAGCGTTTATCCATTTGCTAGTTCTATTGCGCTTTTTTGTATCGCGATGGGCGGTGCAAGTTATTTAAATAATTACGCATTTGGTTCGAAATTGATGATGGCTGGTTTCTTAGGGTTGGCCTGCCTGATATTCATTTGGTTTCGAAAAGTTATCCATGAAAGTCCTGTCTACAATATGGACGTGGATAAATCTTTCCGTATGGGTATGTCATGGTTTATTTTCTCTGAAGTTATGTTCTTCGCAGCCTTTTTTGGCGCGCTTTATTACCTTCGCACATTAGCAATCCCATGGTTGGCAGAAACAGAATTACTCTGGCCTGGTTTTGAAGCGTCATGGCCTTCATCAGGGCCACAAGGCGCTGAAGTGTTAGTTGGTGCATTACCAAGTGCTACCGATATCGCTGAAGGGACTAAATATACTTTGGTTGACCCATGGCATTTGCCTCTTTACAACACCTTGCTGTTGTTAACCTCAAGCGTAACACTAACAATTTCTCACCATGCTCTACGTGCTAACAAGCGTGCCCAGACAATTATCTGGTTAGCGCTTACAGTTGCTCTTGGCATTTGGTTTTTGTTTTTACAGGTAGAAGAATATATTGAAGCCTATCAGCACCTAGGATTAACATTGGGTACAGGCGTCTATGGCTCGACCTTTTTTCTATTGACTGGTTTTCATGGTTTTCATGTGACATTAGGTGCCTTTATTTTATTTGTTGTTTTACTGCGTTGCATTAAAGGTCATTTTTCTGCAGATCAGCATTTCGCTTTTGAGGCAGGTGCTTGGTATTGGCACTTTGTTGATGTGGTCTGGGTAGGCTTATTTATCTTTGTTTATATTTTATAAATAGAATTGCGTTACGTACACTCTTTTGCCGACAATCAAAGGACAA
>JALZWI010000187.1 GCA_023299895.1 Arenicella sp.
TTTTGGGTATTCAGCAACCCAAGTTTCGATGAGCTTGGACTTATTCTTCCATGTGCACGTTTGATACTCCTTGCAGGTAAATTCTTGATCCTTTAATTCACGCAAGACCCAGCCAATTGTTCCCATCGAGACATTCGCGTGATCAGCAATGGTTCGGTAATTAGCATTAAGTAAATTATCATTAGTCAGCAAGGCACAGATAACCTTCAATCCAGTTTCGGTAAACAGCTTGGCTGTTTTATCCGACAAAAATGATTCTTTGGGAACTTTACCTTCAATCAAAACAAAAATCGGCGAGACATCTAGATAAGCATTGCCCACCTTATCAAGGTAATTAACTTTTGCGGCTCTTAGACGAGCACCCAGCTCATCATTAATATAATCAGAAATAAGTATTTTTGCTTGACCTGCTGCCGCTGCACAAACTTGTTCGATGGCTGCATTGGCGCCCTTGTCGTCACTCCAACGTTTTAGTTGGGCAACTAATTTTGCATTACTGTTATCAAACTGAATATGAGCATTAGAACTGCTTCGGTTATCTAGATAACCAGAGTCTATTAGTGTCGCAACTAGACCCGTGTGAAACTCTAATTGATTTAATGCCCTGACGGTTAGTTCTCTTTCGTTCATACAGTAGGTATAACAGCTGTTAGCGCATAAGACCTTTAAATAATAGTCATAAACCAACTAAAATAATAATGATTTGTATTCTAACAACGCAACTTTTAAAAATCTCCTCTAAACTTGCCTTACATAAGCTCGATCATTGTTCTTATTTATGATTTTTTAAAACTGCGCTAACCTTGCCTTGTACAGAATAGAATATTATCGATATTGTCACATGGCATTCTCTAGCGCGGATTTACTACCTAAATTTAAATACGGCCGCGCTGCCTAGCAACAATTTAAAAATCTAATTACAAGGTTTCTCATAATGAAATTAAGCACATACACTTACCAAGGCAACATTAGCGTCGGCGTCGTCAATGATGACAAGATCATTAATCTCGCACCATTCATATCAAATAAAGGCATACAAGACCTGAAAGGTATACTCGAAGCAAGCCTACTTGCAGAATGTGAAGCGTACGCGAGTGAACAAAAAACTGAGATTGCCTTTGCTGATGTCAACTTTGAACCCGTCATTCCTAATCCAGGTAAAATCATTTGCGTGGGCATTAATTATCATGCGCATAAGATTGAAACTGGAAACCCGGATTACGAATACCCAATGCTATTTACGCGTTACCCAGAAAGTCAAGTCGGTCACGAACAACCTATGCTCAAACCTCGTGAAACAGAGCGCTTAGATTTCGAAGGTGAAATGGCGGTCATTATCGGTAAAACTGGTCGCCGCATCAACCGAGCAGATGCTTTGTCATATGTTGCTGGTTACGCTTGTTACAATGATGGCAGCGTGCGTAATTATCAACGTCATACATCGCAATTTTTGCCTGGCAAAAATTTTGTAGGCACAGGTGGCTTTGGACCTTATATGGTGACTTCTGATGAAATTCCTGACCCAAGCAAATTAACCCTCGAGACACGCTTAAATGGCAATACAGTTCAATCTGTAACAACTAATCTGATGATTAACTCTGTACCGGCACTAATCGAGTATATTTCAACCGTTTTACCGATTAACCCAGGTGACGTCATTGTCAGCGGCACCCCAGGTGGCGTAGGCGATAAACGTACTCCTCCTTTATATATGTTCGAAGGTGATGTTGTTGAAGTCGAAATTAGTGGTGTTGGGTTATTACGCAATACCATTAAGAATGACTAAATAAATACTAAATAGTGAAAGGGTTTAAGGGTCCGCTGCGTATTAATATTTAAATGCTCCGATATCAACTTTGTTATCGCCTCGTATATTTTAACGACCATAGGCTTACCAGATAAACCGCACTTATTTTTTAATGAAGCTACTTAATTCATTCTCTTTATCGTCAGTATTATTACTGTCTTTTACATACACAGCTAACGCACTGGAAATCAAAGCCGATATATGGGCCGATAACTGGTTCGCGCTGTATCAAGATCAAGAACTGGTAAAAGAAGACTCTGTTGCATTTAATACCGAACGTTCATTTAATTCTGAGTCTTTTTCATTCGAAACACAGTTGCCCGCATCTTTTAGTGTCATTATGAAAGATTTCTATGAAAACGATTCAGGTTTGGAGTACATCGGCAGTCGTCGCCAGCAAATCGGCGACGGTGGTTTTATTGCACAGTTTTTTGATGCGCAAACCGGCCAACTTATTGCGGTATCTAATGACAGCTGGCAGTGCACTACAATTCATCAAGCACCACTTAATAAGCAGTGTGCTCGAGATGATAGCCCTATAAAAACATGCGAAACCAATATTAATGAAGCACCTGCAGGTTGGATGGCTGCCGACTATGATTACAGCAACTGGTTACCCGCCACAGTACATTCATCCAACACCGTTCGCCCTCATGGAGGGTATCGTGACGTTAGCTGGGTGAGTGACGCCCAGCTAATTTGGGGCGAAGATATTGAGGTTGATAATATTGTTTTATGCCGTTTTACGATTGATGCCCACTAAAACTTTGGTTATAACTAATAATTAATATAACTAGAAGAACTAGCATAGCTAGCACGACTACCACAACTACAGGAAACATAAATGCCTACAATTAAAAGCTCAAAACTCTGGTCAACAATCGCACTCATTGCGAGCATCCTATGCTTAGGCGCTATGATTTATTCTGTCCTAGGTGTTCGCTTTGAACACTTTAGTTTTCGTGAAGCATCTGACCACCTTCGAACCGTCGCTCAAGCCAGTATCTTTGTACTGTTTTTTTGTGCCATCGTTGCGGTTTTCTCACTAAAAAATATAGCCTCATTAATAAAAGTCACTTTTGCCGGTGCGATACTTCTCACGCCGCTGCTAGTACTTAAAGCAAATATGCCTGCAGGTACTGCCGTGTTTGTTAGCGCTGCTCCAACTGGCGGCATGGCAGCACCGGCCGCTGGTGGTATGGCCGCT
>JALZWI010000188.1 GCA_023299895.1 Arenicella sp.
TGTGATGCGATAGGTTTTTACTTTCGCATTACTTTCTGTCAGGCCGGTGATCTCTGCTATTTCTTTAAAAGGGAGTTGCTCGAAATATCTCAGTTCTATGAGTTGCAGTTCCTCCTCTTTCAAATGCTGGAGACAGTCCACCATTTTGTCTTTTAGTTTATATTTTTCATCGTTGTAATCTAGTTCGTCTGCTATCGATTCCAGCTGTGAATCATTGATACTGACGACACGGTTTTTGCTAACATTTCTGAAGTGCTGTACCACTTCATTACTTGCGATTCTATATAGCCATGCTGAGAAGGGTACCCCTTTGAAGGTGTACTTATCTAGCTTCTGCATCGCCTTTAAAAATACGGTAGAAGTTACGTCTGCGCTGGTAGCTTCATCGGCTATACGCTTAAATACAAATCGAAATATACCCTCGTGATATCGTTCGTAGAGTGGCTTAAAAAACTGGCGGTTCGCCTGTGCTTTTTGTATTAATACCCACTCTTTCTGAATCTCATCGTCGGTAGCATGATTGCTCTTAATCGGCATTAATCTTGTTTTTGGCGGCACCAGGCTCTGACTTAAATTTAAATTCGATATCATCCGTTAGATTTATTTCCCTCATGAGTTTCATAGTCATAATGCACAGATGATCGATAGTTACATTTTACTCTACAAAATTATCAATTATTCGAAGTTATTTAGTGATTTGGGAGCTTCCCAGTAGATTTTGCCTGAAAAGCGGCAATATCTACTGCGCCGCTATGATCCAGGGCTCGTTATTCACTCGGCCTCCCGATGAAGGATCGGGAGTCTTCGCCCTCAGGGCTCACCCATTTCTCAGCGCTAGCTCGAGAAATAGGATTGTTGCAGTAGTTTCATGCTTATGAGTAGTCGCATTTAGCTCCACGGTTTACGCCGTATGGCAATGAGGCCTTTTTGCAGGTGTTGGGAGACAATCAACAGGAGCTATCAGATAGCGGCTATCACAATTGACTACTACTTTGCCACTTCGCTGTAGCAAAAAAACTTCCTAGTGTTTTGTACAAACTGTTATAGGATTTTGAAATTATGTAAATACAAAATGTTCAAAAAAGAAAAGGAGCGCCATCGGTGCCCACCTTTTGGTAGCCTTATGCGAATTGATAAAATTATAGCTGCGTAGTTGCGACCTGTTGGTACCACCATTTGAGAGGAAGATACGTCTGTTCGGTTCCGCATTCTGAGAAGATTGGTGCCGCACCTACGGAGCTTAAAGATCCGTGGAACAGATTAGCTATTGATATTGTACCGTCCTGCGGCACTACAAAGCAGTAGACGTAATTTTTTTGGCTGCGTGGCAGTCAAAAATCAATAGCATTAGATCGTTGTGTGCTTTAAGCTCCTAGGTGCGACACAATCCATTACAAAGACACAAAGGCTTGATAAACGTATTCGGTGCCGCACTCATAGAAGATCGGAGCAGGCTCAAATAAGCTCCAAAATATACGCATCATGTTTTCTATTGATGTTTTACCGCCTTACGGCTCAATGACACGGGACACATTTTTTTTATTGGCTCTATGGACCTGATAGAAAGATGGTTTTATTTTTACCTCAAAATGGATTCTCATACAAGGAGGCGCCATCGGTATCCAACTGTTGGTAGCAGACTTTAAATTTAATTCTATCAGAAATTAATCAAACAAGCCCAATAAATCACCCTTGTTTAATTTCTTGACAACGCCTTCATCAGTCTGAATAATATCATCGGCAATCCCTTTTTTCTTTTCTTGGAGCTGCAATATTTTTTCCTCTATGGTATCCCTACAGATCATTTTGTAGGCGAAGATGTTTTTCTTTTGACCGATACGGTGTGTTCTATCAATAGCCTGAGCTTCAATTATTGCAACCTGAATGCATGGTCTTAGTAATCTCTTGTTTTTGTACATTTGAATAGAATGCTAGGGTATCGTTATAGATCTTGGCTTAAAGGCTATTTCAGATATGATTTATTGTATTTAACCAGAGTATAAATGATTCAATTATTACAATCCGAATTTGGATTTGGAGATGTCGAAATTAAACGATTAGATGGTTATGATAATGCCAATTATCTAATAGTAACTGGTGGCAATAAGTACATATTTAAGACATACAGGTATGGTGAAGAGATCTTGGATCTTCTGGGGGCAGAGAATGATACACTACTGCATCTACATCAGACCGATAGCGACAAGTACCCTAGGCCAATCACATTTGCTGATGGAACTTTTCTTAAGACGATTGATATAGGGGGCAAAGCGAGCATATGTAGAATGCTCTCTTTTCTGGAAGGTGATTTTTTAGGAGATATAAAGCACACCGAATCCCTATTCCACTCATTAGGGGTTTTTCTTGCGGAGATAGATATCAAGCTTCAGAAATATAAGAACTATACATTAGCTGCTCGTAAGTGGGAGTGGGATATACAGTATCTTAATCTTAACAGAAAGTATATCGATGATATACCCAATGCACGAGATAGGAATACGGCCCTCTACTTTATGCAACAATATGAAGAAGTCGTAATACCTATACAGCCAGAGTTAAGGAGACAAGTCATACATAACGATGCTAATGAGTGGAATATATTAACCAAAGATGGAGAAGTCAGTAGCCTGATTGATTTTGGAGATTTGACATATTCGCCATTGATTAATGAGCTTGCAGTAGCTATAACTTATGCTTGCTATGATAAGGATAATCCATTGGAGTGGGCTACAATTATATTGCATGCTTATAATAGCCGATTAGCTATTGAAGAAAAAGAACTTAAGATCCTTTACTACCTGATCGCGGCAAGATTAGTGACGAGCGTCTGCAATTCTGCACATGCCAAGAAAGTAGATCCAGAAAACAGCTATGCATCTTCGAGTGAGAAATTAGCTTGGGATATGCTCTA
>JALZWI010000189.1 GCA_023299895.1 Arenicella sp.
CAAGAAGAGAAAAAAGAAAAACTGTCTTTGCTAAACCGCTTAAGAAAAAACTTTGCATTAATTGGTAATAGCTCATCCATGAAAAGCTTGAAGCAATTAATTTCAAGAATCTCTGCAACAGAGTCATGGGTGCTTATAAACGGTAGCCAGGGCTGCGGTAAAGAGCTTGTTGCTCAAAATATTCATTACCTAAGTGATCGGGCAGGCCAGTCTTACGTAAAAGTGAGTTGTAGATCTGTGCCAACTGACCTAATTAACATAGATCTCTTCGGGCATGAAAAAGGAGCCTTCATAGGGGCTGAAACGAGTAAAAAGGGTAAGCTTGAGCTTGCTCACCGAGGAACTTTATTTTTAGAAGAAGTTGGTTACTTAAATTTAGAAACACAAGCGAAAATATTAGAATTTCTAAAAGCTGGTTCTGTTGTAAGGTTGGGTGGTAAGCAAGCTCATGAGATTAATATTAGAGTTGTGGCTTCTAGTAGTGAAAATATAAAAGAAAAAGAGCTGATGACACAAGGGGTAGGGAATTAGTGAACATCAACTCTTTTTCATGCCTATTCGATCTCTCGAAGTCAGCTCAAAAGAGGGGTAAATCTTTTGAAGACAGACTCTAATCTCTTAAAATCCATCCAAGTTTATTATACTCATTTTTTTAAAATGAATTGTGAATTTTTGTGAGGCGAACTGACACAATTGCTATGACGGACCATTAAAGATTTGTCATAACTATATTTTTGCTTGGCTTTGACGCGCCATTATTATTTAATTTAAGTAGATGAGTTGCGTTGGGTAAAAAACTTTTTCCTTTTTCTGGCCATTCAATCAAAAATAAACTTTGTTTACTCCACAGATCGGCAATGGCTAAAAACTCTAATTCTTCTGGCGACTGCAATCGATACAAATCCATATGATAAACAATCCCATTTTTTATTGGATATTCTTGAATTAAATTATACGTAGGACTAGTAACAACCCCCTTATAACCCAACACTTGAATAATCGTTTTACATAATGTCGTTTTACCCGTGCCCAGACCACCTTCTAAGTAGACACAGGCTGGCATTGATAAGTCAGCCGCAATGAGCCTAGCTATCTGCTCTGTTTCGGCAAGGCTATGGCTTTGATAACTTTTATTGTTAGATGTGTTTGCTTGTAACATAAAATCAGTCGAATAACGCTATAATCAAACTATTATGACACCCTACTCTACTAGTTCCAAACATGATATGGCCGCATTGGCTGTCAATATTAAAACATGGGGTAAAGAAATTGGCTTCGACTATATCGGCATTACCGATATTGAACTTAGCGAACACGAAGCGTATTTAAGTAAGTGGCTGGTTGAGGGCATGCATGGAGAAATGAATTACATGCACAAACATGGCAGCAAACGCAGTCACCCAGAGGAACTGGTCGAAGGAACTCAACGAGTTATTTCTGTGCGTCTTGATTACGCACCCAAAGACATCAATCAAGCCGAAGAGGTTTTACAGAACGCCGAAACTGCTTATGTTTCTCGCTATGCTTTAGGTCGAGACTACCATAAAGTAATGCGAGCTAAATTAAAAAAACTTGCCCTGAAGATTAACCAGGAAGTTGGCGACTATCGTTACCGAGTATTCACCGACAGTGCACCTGTTTTAGAAAAAGCTCTCGCTGAGAAAGCCGGTGCTGGATGGATAGGTAAACACACTAACTTGATTGATTCTAAAACTGGGTCTTGGTTTTTTATCGGTGAACTCTATGTTGATTTGCCATTACCTATTGATCAACCGGCAAGCAACCATTGCGGCAGTTGCCAGAACTGTATTGATGAATGCCCTACTCAAGCCATTATTGGCCCTTATCAGGTCGATGCCCGATTATGCATTTCTTACTTAACCATTGAACTGAAGAAATCGATACCCGTTAAATTACGCAGTAAAATGGGTAATCGGATCTACGGTTGCGACGACTGTCAAATAGCTTGCCCTTGGAATAAATTTGCACAGGTGACTAAAGAGCCTGACTTCACGCCGCGCGAGCAATTAACAGACCGAAAATTACTCGAATTATTTGCTTGGACAGAACAAGATTTTTTAAATAACACCGAAGGTAGCGCAATTAGAAGGATTGGTTATGATGCATGGTTACGTAATATTGCGGTTGCTCTAGGGAATTCTAAAACAGGTAACGCAAAAACCACTAGTCAACTTATTATGGCTCTAGAGGCCCGACTACCTCACACTTCAGAAATGGTGCAAGAGCATATCGAATGGGCTTTACAGCAGCACTGCACGGAGTTGTCGAGCTAGGATTTCTCGCTTCTATTTAATCCGGTGTCTTTACCATCAATACTTAGCGCGTTTTTATCTTGTCGGTACTGTTCTAACTCAACAGTTGATTTTTTATCGGTCCAGTTATTTAAGGTATTACGTTCGCCCACGAAATCATAATACGGCACTGCATAACCGCAAGACGTCTGCACCATCTCAACCGATAAGGTAAATATTTGTCTCGAACCAGCATGCTCTGTAAAGTGACCTGCCAATTCATCCCAGCCAGCTTGATCTTTATAAATCATTGAAGCACTACCAAAGAGTCGTAAAATTAGCGGTTGCTTAGTAAACGAGCAAAACATAATAGTTATACGTTGATTTTCTAAGACATGTGCCGCAGTTTCATTACCGCTTCCAGTCAAGTTCAACCAATGCACTGTGCTAGGATCACTTATTGTTAACGAATCCAAGCCTTTTGGTGATAAATTGACTCGACCTTTAACACCCGCAGTCGCAACAAAATACATCTGCTGCGCCTGAATAAAATCAATATGTTTACTCGTCAATTGATCAAATTGTTCCATACCTTAATTAGCCTTAGTCGAGGATAACGAAATTATTTTGGTAATAGCGCAACTCTTCAATTGATTCTTTAATGTCGTCCAATGCTTGATGAGATGCACGTTTCTCATAGCCAGACAGTATGCTTGGTGACCAGTGCCTAGCCATTTCTTTAAAGGAACTTACATCCACATTACGATAATGAAGCCATTCACTTAGTTCCGGCATATATTTATATAGAAAGCGCCGATCCTGACAGATGCTATTACCACACAATGGTGCGCGATTTTTTAACGTATGCCTCTGAATAAAATCCAGTGTTTCAATTTCTGCTTGGCGCTCAGTAATCCGTGAAACTTTTATTTTTTGCACCAAACCAGTTTTATTATGGGTACGTGTATTCCACTCATCCATACCATCAATTAATTCTTGCGCTTGATGTACTACAATCACAGGACCTTCTGCGATTACACGTAAATCACCATCAGTTATGATCGTGGCCATTTCAATTATGCGATCTTTTTCAGGATCAAGACCTGTCATTTCTAGATCCATCCAAACTAATACATTAGGGTTTTGCGGCACGCGGAAATTCTCCTTCCATTTATAAAGCGATTATTTAGAATGCTATAGTACAAGCATCAACAAATATAACAGTACGATTTGAAAACCAGAGGATACTATGAACCCATTTATCAATAAACAGTGTCGCGATTATTCAAAGCAAGAATCTGCACTTAATTTATCAGAAATTGAAGAAAATCGACGACATACTCCTGAATGGCAATACTGGGCACCCGAAAATCACTTAGAACGAGTTTATCGGTTCGATAGCTATGACAATACCATTGCCTTTGTCAACGAAGTTGCCAGGGTAGCCAACGAAGAAAATCATCACCCCTGCATGGTTATCAGTTACAACCGTTGCAAAATCAGCTTCTTCACTGATGCGGTTAAAGGACTAACTGAAAACGATTTTATTTGTGCTGCAAAAATTGATGCTCTGTAATTGGTAAACTAAGTTAACAGACTGATGTGATAATCTAAACATTAGTTGATCGCTTCTTTAAGGCCTTTACTAACCTCAAGTCCATCAATGTGTTGACGTATCGCCTGTGACGGCCATATCGCAATTACTGATGCACATTTCTCAAAATCCTTTCGTCCTAAAGACCAACGACGAACATCATTGGCAAACCATGCAGTCATCGCGAAACAACTTACTTGCAAAAAACTAACTGCTCTCTCCATCAAAAAACTTTGAGGCTTGATGACAACTTCTACCGCCAACACAAAAATAACCATGACCGTCAAAACCACACCAAATAAATAAAGTCGACGACAAAAAGCCCAAAATAATAACAAAAAGAAAGCTGGCCAACAAAAACCCTGCTTTACCGCTTGATACTTATTCGTTTTTGGGTGTTGATAGACATCATAAACATTCATGAAAACTTCCATCACTTTATCAATCAACTTCTTGAACGCCGATCTTTAAAGGCAGCTGCCAGTGTGCGCTGATCCATATACTCTAATTCTCCACCCACGGGTACGCCACGAGCCAGTCTCGTTACTGTAATGTCATATGGTTTGAGTAATTGTTGAGTATAGTCGGCAGTCGTTTCTCCTTCAGCCGTAATATTGGTCGCGATGATCACTTCATTGATAGGCTTATATGCTACCAGCTCAGCTAAATTTTTAAACGCCAATTTTTCCGGGCCGATGCCTTCCAAAGGCGAAAGCCTCCCCATTAAAACGAAGTACAAACCTTGATAAGCACCAACCTGTTCAATCGCTTGCAAATCGGTTGGTGTCTCGACCACACACAGCAAAGTTTGATCACGCTTATCAGAAGTACAAATGTCACAAACATCCGTTTCACAAAACGTGTTGCAGCGCTGGCAGTTCTTAATTGTATTAAGTGCGTTAGTGAGTGCTTGAGCAATATTACTCGCCCCTTGTCGATCACGCTCCATTAAATGGAATGCCATGCGCTGGGCATTTTTAGGTCCAACCCCAGGTAATGACCTAAGCGCTTCTTTTAACGCTTCAATCGCATTTGATATTGCCACCGTAATTACCTAAAAAGTTTTCTAAATAAATGTGCCTTAAAAAGGCATTTTAAAACGAGGAATATTTAAACCACCTGTCAAACCTGCCATTTTTTCTTGGCTGGTTTTTTCAACCTTACGTACCGCATCGTTGACGGCTGCTGCGATTAAATCTTCGAGTACTTCACGATCATCAACATCACCCAATAACTCCGGGTCTATTTGTATTTTTTTTACATCATAGCGACAGGTCATTTGTAATTTAACCATACCACCACCAGACTCACCGCTGACTTCTATATTTGCCAGCTCGGCTTGTGCCTTTTGCATATTTTCCTGCATGGCTTGCGCCTGCTTCATAATATTGCCTAAACCACCTTTCATTTTTTCACCAATTACTGTTTTGAGGTTAATAAATATATCTAATGAACATCATTTGGCTTAATGCTTTGCTCATTTAGAGTTGCGCCAAATTCAGATATTAAGGCCTTAACACCAGGGTCATTCTTTATATTACTTTTGGTTTGTTCTAACTGTTCAAAACCAAGTCGTTGTAAACATTCAGACGGTGTCTCTTTGTCCGACTCTTCTACTTCAATTTCAACGACAAGCTGAGTCTTATTCATTGCTGTTTGTAAATGAACTTGTATCTCTTGTAAACGTTCAGATTTAAATAAATGCTCAGAACTTGGCGCGATGGTGAGCATAACTTTTTCATTCGATAATTTTTCACAAGCACAATTCATTGCTAATTCTTTACTGAGACCAATTAACTGAGTTTGCTCAACTAGTTCTCCCCATTCATTATTGCCTGCCAAGGTTACCGCAATCGGACTCGGTTTATTCGTTACTGGTGAATTTTCCATTGGTGTTGGCTTAGACACCAAAATTGACGATTTAGGCTGATTGCTTGACACAATCGTCGGGGCTTCAATCACGATCGGCTTGATTGCTGATGCCTTATTTGAAACAGCAGGTGCTTGGGGTATATTTGCCATCGCGGCTTTTAATGAGCCAGGGCCAGCAATAGCTTTTTGGCTATTCAGCTGAGGGTTATTTGCTTGTTCAGGGCTGTTAACTTGTTCAGGACTGTTAACTTGTTCAGGACTGTTAACTTGTTCAGGACTGTTAACTTGCTCAGGGCTGTTAACTTGCTCAGGGCTGTTAACACTCTTCGATGAGTTATCTGAGTTGTCAGGTTCAAAAGACATCATTCTGAGTAAGGACATTTCAAAGCCCACTCGCAAACTTGGTGCCAAATTTATATCACGTTTACTGATTAAACCAATTTGATAGTAAAGCTGCACTGTTGGGGCATCAATTATTTCAGCTAATTGCTTAATAAGTGGTTGATTAACATCAGAGGTTAATAATGTATTGGGCGCTAAATGCGCTAATGAGACATGATAAAGCTGCATGAGCAGCTCATCAATTGCCATCGAAAAATCTACTGCGCTATCAGCCATTTCGGCGACAACCTCTAAGGCCTGGTCAACGTCCTGCGCGGATAATGCTTTTATAATTGCTTCTGTATGCGCACTTTTAATAGTGCCAACCATTCCTTCTACATCTGCGAGTTTAACTTCACCGCCGCCTTGAGCAATGG
>JALZWI010000190.1 GCA_023299895.1 Arenicella sp.
TTACAAGAGTTATCTCGTATTGCGAATAACTATGTATCTGCTCACCCTAATGCTGGTTTACCGAACGAGCTTGGAGAATATGATTTAACGCCAGAAGAAATGGCTGAGCATATCCAAGAGTGGGGCAACAGCGGTTTTCTAAATATTGTTGGGGGTTGTTGTGGTTCATCGCCAGAGCACATTCGCGCAATCGCTGATGCGGTTGTTAAAAGTGATCCTCGGCCATTAAGTTAATAGGGCAAAGCAATGACAAAAAATACAAATATGCAATTGTCTGGTCTTGAGCCATTTAGCGTTGGTGAAGACACCTTGTTTGTAAATGTGGGTGAAAGAACCAATGTTACTGGCTCTGCAAGGTTTAAAAAATTAATTAAAGAAGAAGACTACGAAGCAGCGTTAGAAGTTGCTCGTCAGCAAGTTGAAGCCGGCGCGCAAATTATTGATGTCAATATGGACGAGGGCTTGATTGAATCAAAAGAAGTCATGGTGACTTTTCTTAATCTGATGATGTCCGAGCCAGACATCTCTCGTGTACCGGTGATGATTGATTCCTCTAAGTGGGACGTAATCGAAGCCGGTCTAAAATGTATTCAAGGCAAAGGGATTGTTAATTCCATTTCGCTTAAAGAAGGCGAAGAAAAGTTCATCGAGCAAGCTAAATTAGTAATGCGCTATGGTGCCGCCGTTATCGTAATGGCGTTTGATGAAGTTGGTCAGGCAGACACTAAAGAACGCAAAGTCGAGATTTGTACACGGGCATATAAAATTCTCACAGAGCAAATCGGTTTTCCGCCCGAAGATATTATTTTTGACCCAAATATATTTGCGGTAGCAACGGGTATCGATGAACACAATAATTACGCGGTTGATTTTATTGAAGCAACGCGTGAGATAAAACGTACCTTGCCACACGCCAAAGTATCTGGCGGCGTGTCGAATGTGTCTTTCTCGTTTAGAGGTAATAACCCAGTTCGAGAAGCGATCCACTCAGTATTTTTGTACTATGCTATTCAAGCTGGTATGGATATGGGTATTGTTAATGCCGGTCAATTGGCTATTTATGAAGATCTGCCTAAAGACCTGCGAGATAAAGTCGAAGCGGTAATTTTAAATACTACTGACACCGCAACTGAAGATTTGTTAGCGATTGCTAATGATTATCGTGGTGACGGTAAACAAGCAGATAAAAAAGAAGATCTAGAATGGCGTGGTTGGGAAGTCAATAAACGCTTAGCGCATGCTCTGGTAAAAGGAATTACAGAGTTCATTGAACAAGACACCGAAGAGTCACGCCAAAATGCCGAACGACCCTTACATGTTATTGAAGGCCCATTGATGGACGGCATGAACATTGTGGGTGATCTATTTGGTTCAGGCAAAATGTTTTTACCGCAGGTAGTAAAATCAGCTCGTGTCATGAAAAAAGCGGTTGCGTACCTGATGCCTTATATTGAGGCTGAGAAAGAAGCCGGTGACGTACCAGCGGAAGCCAATGGTCGGATTTTAATGGCGACTGTTAAAGGCGACGTTCACGATATCGGTAAAAATATTGTCGGCGTAGTACTGCAATGTAATAACTACGAGGTTATCGATCTTGGCGTTATGGTGCCAGCAGAAACGATTTTAAAAGAAGCCAAAGCGCACAACGTTGATATGATCGGCTTGTCTGGTTTGATTACACCGTCTCTTGACGAAATGGTGCATATGGCCAAAGAAATGGAACGTCAGAACATTAGCTTGCCGCTAATGATTGGTGGTGCCACCACCTCTAAAGTTCATACGGCTTTAAAGATCGAGCCTTATTTTTTGAAAGATCAAGTGGTGCATGTCCCTGACGCTTCGCGAGCTGTAGGTGTAGCACAAAATTTATTATCCGCGGACAACAAGTCAGGTTTTGTGGTTGGTGTAAAAGACGAATATGAACGTATTCGAGTAGAGCGTGCCAAGCATGGCAAAGTCCATAAAACGCTGACCATTCAAGAAGCACGCGACAATAAAGTTAAAGTTGATTGGGACGCTTTTACTCCTGATGTTCCAACATTCTTAGGTGTAAAAGCGTTTGACGATTACGATTTAGAGAAATTAGTAGAGCGCATCGACTGGACGCCTTTCTTTAGTGCTTGGGAATTGGCGGGTCGCTACCCACGAATTTTAGAAGATGAAGTCATTGGCGTCGAAGCAACAAAACTCTACGCCGATGGTAAAGCTATGTTGCAAACGATTATTGACGAGAATTGGTTAGAGGCACGTGGCGTCATTGGCTTTTTCCCAGCCAATGCGGCGGGTGATGACATTGAAGTTTATACAGATGCTACACGCAGTGAAGTGCGTACAACGCTTCATCATCTACGCCAGCAAGACAGTAAAAAAGGCACCCAGCCTAACTATTGTTTATCAGATTATGTTGCACCTAAAGAAACTGAGAAGCACGACTATATCGGCGCTTTCGCGGTAACAACAGGTCACAAAATTGAAGAAAAAATTGTTGAATTTGAAGCCGATCACGATGACTATAATTCAATTATGCTCAAAGTCTTAGCGGATCGTTTAGCAGAAGCCTTTGCTGAGCATATGCACGAACGGGTGCGTAAAGAATTTTGGGCTTATGAATCGTCGGAAGAATTAAATAACGATGACTTGATTCGCGAAAAATACCGCGGTACTCGTCCGGCGCCGGGTTATCCGGCCTGCCCTGATCATACTGAGAAGCAAACATTATGGTGCCTGTTAGAGCCGGGTAAAAATGCAGGTCTAACAATCACCGAGAGTTTTGCCATGCTACCTACTGCGGCGGTCAGCGGCTGGTATTTCGGGCATCCCGATGCTCGTTATTTCTCGGTCACACGCATCCAAAAAGACCAAGTCGATGACTATGCTGAACGTAAAGGCATGGACCTAATTACCACTGAACGTTGGCTATCACCCGTTTTGGGTTACGATGTTTAATTGATTTATGGTTGTTATGGTATTTCGCTAACCACTTTGATATTGCATAATGTTGTGACCTAACCACTATTAACAATGGAACATATTATGAAATTGATTTTCAATCTATTCCTTTCTTTACTAGCAACAGGTAGTTTCTTTATTGCTGCTGCAAATGCTCAGCAATCTGAACTTACTGAAAAAATGTGTGACAAAGTTAAGACCTGTGCAGTTGAAGAAATGGGCGCAGATATGCCGCCAGAGGTACAAACATTGATGCAAGGCGCGTTTGATGGGATGTGCGCTTCTATGCTAGCTGAACAATACGCAGAAATAGACAGTGCAGGCCTTCAAGATCAAGCCAATGCTTGTGTGGAAAGCTTTATCACCACTAGCTGTGCAACGATAATGGGTAGTGAAGGCGAATTTAGTACGCCAGCGTGTGACGAATTTAAAAAAGCCGCTGATGAAGCGGGTATCGATACTGGTGAGTAGCTTGGTGTCAGTTTAAATATGAGTGACTTGCATAGTAGCCTCGTTGAGTTTATGAGCTGTGAAGAGCTCGACCGAAATTTATTCAGGGGGCAAAGTGAAGACTTAAATACAGGTCAAGTTTACGGCGGTCAAGTATTGGGTCAGGCAATAAAAGCAGCTTCAAATACGGTTGATGCGGAACGTTCGATACGCTCGGCACATGCTTATTTTATTCGCAAAGGTGACGTGAATGAGCCTATTATTTACAATGTTGACCGCGCTTTAGATGGTGGTAGTATTTCGTCGCGAGTTGTTGGTGCCAGTCAGAATGGTAAACAGATATTGCATCTTTCGGCCTCTTATCATATTGCTGAAGACGGCCTTGGTTTTCAGCCTGAGGCGCACCTCCCGACTGAAAGTCTAGAGACGGCAATAGCGGAGAATACTTACTCAGATCACCAATTCCAATCTAAGTTTTTGGATGTCGTACCAGTTAAAGAAGCAGACAAAACCGCACCAAATGCGATCCAGTATTGGGTGAAGACCAAAGAAACATTGCCGAATAATCCACAAATTCACCAATCTGTATTGGCATATATTTCCGATATGGGTTTATTGTTTGCAGCATTAGTTCCGCATAAACTGCACGCTCTACCACAAGAAGAACGTAAACTAGCTACCGTGTCGATTGACCATGCGATATGGTTTCATCGATTGTTTCGAGCCGATGAATGGTTTTTTTATGATTGCCAAGCTGTTTCAAATAGTGGTGCGCGCGGTTTAGCTAGAGGCAGTCTATACGACAAACAAGGTGTTTTATTTGCTAGTACGATGCAAGAAGGATTATTGCGACTAATGAAATAGTTTGTACTAACACTTATTTATTATTTTTCATCAATAAGTGACTGCGTTATACGGTGCGATTAAAGTTTGTCTCTAAATTTTTTAGATCATCGATCTTTTTCTTTAGTTCTGGCAGTTGTAAGTTTTGTCCACGCGCCAAATGCCATAAAATATCGCACCACAGCATGGCGCATTGTGCAGCGAAATAAATTGGGGTTGATAAAATGTCTAACCACTTAGAGTTATAAACCTTTATTAAATGAGCTGCTTGTTGATGATCTAGCTGAAGGGAATAAATAATAGTAGCCAGATCGAACCAAGGGTTGTTAATTTGCGCATATTCCCAATCGATAAATTGCGAATCAGTCTTTGTGACGAAACAGTTTTCTTTGACTAAGTCGTTATGACAAACACACCAGTGAGTTTCGTCTTTTAAAAAAACATTTATAATGGGCAGTATTTTCTGATGAATTGATTGTGTTAATGAGTCGTTAGCACCTATTTCATCTAGATAAGTTTCGTAGTAGCCAAGCAAATCAAAACGTCCGGTTTGATTCTCGACTAACTTATTTGGCAACGAGTGTAGCTTTTTAAGTGCGCTGCCAAGTAATTTTAATTCTTGAGGGTTAATCGGCTGAGAGATAGTGCTGCTATCGATGTATTCCATCAAGGCAACATCATAAGTTGGATTGGTGTATAAAACCTGTGGTGATAATTGATGCTTGGATGCAAATTTGTGGATCACAATTGCGCTTGAACTTGGTTTTGAAAAAAGCTTTAAGACGATTTTTTTCTCTTCTGATGAAATAAGGTGGGTTTGGTGATTGAGTCCTGAACTAAACGTTTTAAGCAGTATTGGTTTTTCCTTAATCGGCATGTCCGGCCAATTAGACAAGACTGTGCCTAGACGATGATCGCTGTTTGTTGTGGACTTAGAGCCGTGCAAACTTATTACGCCATTTAAAGTAACCGAATATGGCTATGATGGTATAGCCTGCGAATAGCAGCGCGTATAAATACAGTCCTCGTTCAGAGTAGAGCCATACACCGACGGCGTCGATCACTATCCAATACAACCAATTTTCAAGAATTTTGCGAGTCACCATCCATGTCGTAATGACTGCTGACCATGTGGTAAATGAATCGACGTAGGGTAAGGCTGCCTGTGTATTACTCGTTAAAAAATAACCAGATGTGATGGTTAAAATTAGGATTAATGCAATGACTTTAATATGTTGGGATATGCCCCAGGAACTAATTGCTAACTCGGTTTTCTGCGTACTTCCATATTTCCATTGCCACCAACCAAACACAGCCATTAACAGATAATAAATATTCAATGCCGATTCCATTAAAAGACTGGCATCCCAAAATAAAAAAATGGCTGTGCCAGTGCCAATAAAGGCAGCTGGCCAACACCAGATGTTTTCGCGTGCTGCAAGAATCACATAGATCAAACCGAAAACTACCGAGACAATCTCGAGTTGACTGGTTGCGGCCCAAGCGGCAGCGATCGATTGTATAGTTTCGGTCATTTTACGGTGACAGTCCCTAGGCTTTCGAGTTCGCGCGCATCGCCCTCAATAAATTTACACACAAACACGACTTTGCCGTGCTTTTGCATTGAACGTTGCATTGCTTGGTTCAGTAAATTACTGACTAATTCATAGTCGCCGAACAAGCGTGTACTCATATTTGAAGTACGAATGTCGATACCATCACCGTGTTGGTTAATATCATCGAGAAAGTCGTCAATTTTAGGTATGTACCCGTCTTGCAACGGGTACATGCTGATTTCTACTGATAGGTTCATAGGTTAAAATTCCATACTGGCTTTTATTCCTACCACTCTTGGTGCGCCAAATTGATTGTATTCATCAAGCTCGTAAAATTCTCGAGGGTCGTTACCAAAGGTGCCAAAGCCACGAGTTTTAACCAATTCATCAGTCAAGTTTTTACCATACAGGGCGACACGAAAATTATCAGCTTGGTAGGCTATTTCCAGGTTGAGTAACTCATAAGAATCAGAGGTGCCTTCGTGACTGTCAGAAAACAAAAAATCATCTTTAGCTTCTATCGACCCGCTTAATGAGAGGCGATGTGTTAATGCATACTGGCCGCCTACTACCCAAGTATAACTTGGTGCTTGTGCTTGTTCACGCCCTGCTAAATCAAAGGCAATCCCATTGTCTCGATCAGCTAAAATATGATCAAAGCTTAAAAATTCATCAAACTCAGTATCTAATAAGCCAAGCGAACCAAACATACTCAAGCGGTCATTGGCTAACCAGTTAATTTCAACTTCAATGCCACGGTTAGTGCCGCTGGCTGCGTTTGCGGTAAGATCTGTAAAGCTGCATGGGCAAGTCCCACCTATTTCCCCTGTAGCCACCGAACGTACAATAGATTGGTCGACTTGTATGTCATCACGATCTTGATAAAAAATCGATGCTTGTAGTCGCAAGGTATCGTCTAAGAATGTTTGTTTAAAACCTAACTCGTAATTGATCATGGTTTCGGTATCGAATTCACGTTCTTGCAAGCTTAGGCTGCCATCTAAATTAAAACCGCCTGGTTTAAAGCCACGTGAGACAAGACCGTAATAAAAGGCGCCGTTATCAGCATGGTAATCGATCGCAATGCGGCCACCCCATAAGCTTTCTTCTGGTTCAGCGACGGCGCCTGATAAATCGTTATAATCTACTTCGCGGCGCTCAAAACGCAAGCCAGTAGTAAGCGACCAACGGTTCGAAAGAGCAACTTCAGTTTGACCATAGATCGCAGCATTGGTGGTATCAAATTCACTACTGAAATCGTCCTGAAAGGTATAAATACGTTCAAGATCAATTGTTTGATCGCGGTAATATAAGCCTAATACCCAGTTAGCGCTATCAGGTGTCGATGAGACTAAGCGTACGTCGAGTGTCGTGTTCTCGTTGTCACGAGTGTATTGGTCAAAAGATGAAAAGAATAAGTCAAAGCCTAACAAATCACTGTCGCAAATGGTGTTTTCACAAATAAAAATATTGCTCCAGTCTTCGTCAAAAGAGTACTCCAAATCTGAATCCGATATGCTCAGTATGCCTTCCAATTGAAGACCATCAGAGAGTGCATAATTTGCTTTAATGGAACCAGCAAAGGTTTCTTGTCGATCTACGCCAGGTTCATCGGTATCGGTTTCACGCGTATTAGCCAAGCTAAAGGCATCGTAACCATTATCGATGTCTGCATAAAATAGATTGATATCCAAATCTAACTTATCATTTATTTTGCTAACATAAGTGGCACGCGCCGTAGTTTCATCAATGTTATTGGTATCATCACGACCCAGAAAAACCGCTTCGGTAAAACCATCACTTTCATAATGTTTTACGGCTAAGCGGTAAGCTGAAGTATCTGTTATTGAATCACTTATCACACCACTGAGTTCACGACCGCCAAAATCTTCGAATCCGACGCTGACACGTCCGGTAAACTCATCGCTTGGACGTTTAGAGACTATATTAATCAAACCCGCCAAAGCATTTGCACCGTAAAGAGTCCCTTGTGGCCCACGTAATATCTCGACTTGCTGTATATCTAGTGTGCTGGCGGCGGAGGCTATGCCGGTTAAGTCAATACCATCCACTATTAAGCCAACAGAGTTGATGATTGGTGTTTGGAATTCTGCTCGCTCGCCAATGCCGCGAATTTGAATAAAGCGTCCGCGTGACGCGCCTGTTGAAAAATTTATATTTGGAGCCAGCCCGAGAAGATCTTCCAAATGTTGAGCAGTGCGCTGTTCGATGGCTGCAGCATCGATGACAGTGACACTATTGGGTAATTCAAGTACATTGTTTTCAAGCAGCTCAGCTGTTACGACGATTTCTTCAAGTTTTTGAGCGTGCAGCGGTGAGGATAAAAGCCCTGTCAGAATGCCGACAGTTGCAATGGTTGGAAATGAATATTTCATAGTGGTCTCTTTAAAATCTTTTATTAAATAAAAAAGTAAAAAGACCCGGCAAGGCATAGATGAGGAACTGTTCCCATCCCTACGCCGGTATTAACCGGATCAGGTTCATGGGGTTTAAGTCGTTCGACTAATCTCAGGCCAAAATTAAAGCGGTTGGCCACCCCCTGGGTAAAAATTTGCTAACTAAATAAGCAATCGGATTCTAGCATAGTTAAGATTTTGGTCTATGAGAAAAACTAGATTATTCAAACATCGATTTTTTAGTCTGCAAGCGCAACAAAATATTGGGTTGAAGTAATTGATGAGACTGTTACAGAAACTAATGTACTCTTCTGGAGTTTGAAAATATTATAGCCATTCGATTTAAAGAAACTAACAACATAAACGAAGTTTTTGGGATGGCATTCAAATTAGATTGTTTTTATTCGTTTTTCCTTAAGATACATTTCAGCCCCTTCGAGATCTAATTCCCAGAACTCGAGATGTTGAACTTTTAGACCGTGGAGAACTTGATCAAGACATTTTTGTAGCCAATTGTATTGCGATGCTACTGGTTCAAAAGCAAAGGAAGTTAGATATCTATATCTCCAGGATATAATAACCATTGGCGAATATTCGACTCTGAAGCTAAGAGATAGCCTTCATTACGGAGTTGTTTGCGTGCTAAATCAATTCTTCTGCCACCCTCATATTTAGCATAGACAACCCAGCGGTGAAAAGAATCACTCAAATCGAGTTTCCAAGTTACGCCGTTGTAGCACTCAATTCAACTAACACCGTGTTCAGATAGGCGCTGTCCATGAATTCGTTTAGGGTTCCAAGCTTTCTCGGGAAATTAAACCTTCTCAGTAATCTGGGGGATAACGGAAGTTTTAGATTGTCAGACAAATTTTATTTGTTCACTAAGTCGGATTAATGTCTAAAATGCCGCATGCCCGTGAAGACCATTGCCATGCGGTGTTCATCAGCCGCTGCAATAACTTCCTCATCGCGCATAGAACCGCCAGGTTGAATGACTGCGGCAATGCCAGCTGCTGCTGCGTTGTCGATGCCATCGCGAAACGGAAAGAATGCATCCGAGGCCATCACTGAGCCAGTAACTTCGAGTTGTGCATGTTCAGCTTTAATGCCAGCAATTCGAGCAGAATTAACGCGACTCATTTGGCCAGCACCAATGCCGATTGTCATGTTGTTATTGGCATAGATAATGGCATTTGATTTAACAAACTTGGCGACCTTCCATGCAAATTGTAGGTCGATTAACTGCTGGTCGGTCGGTTGTACTTTAGTCATGACTTCAAGTTTATTGGTTAGTTCTAGATCATTGTCTTGCAGTAATAGACCACCGGTAACGCGTTTATATTCGAGAGCATTATGAGAGTTAGAGTCCCATTGGCCGCATTCCAGCAGACGGACATTTTTTTTGGTTGATATTGCTGCTTTAGCGGCATCACTCACGGTTGGTGCAATAATGACTTCGACAAACTGCTTATCCACAATCGCCGCAGCTGTCTGCGCATCTAATTCTTGGTTAAAGGCAATAATCCCACCGAAGGCTGATTCAGGATCCGTTGAAAAGGCTTTTTGATAAGCTTCGAGTAAGGTCGAGGCAACGGCAACCCCGCAAGGGTTGGCGTGTTTTACAATCACGCAAGCAGGGGAAGAGCCTTCAGCGAAAGAAGAGCCTTCAGCGAAAGAAGAGCCTTCAGCGGAAGAAAAACCAAACTGTTTGATGCACTCTAACGCAGCATCGGTATCAGCAATATTGTTATACGATAGCTCTTTGCCTTGAATTTGCGTAGCTGTGGCGATACCAACGGGGGCATTGTCTTGTACATAAAACGCTGCTTTTTGATGTGGGTTCTCTCCATAGCGCATAGTCTGCTGATGGTTGAACTGTACATTGAAGGTACGCGCAAAATCAGCCTTGCTGCCGTCTTCTTGAATACGGCCTAGATGATTGGCAATCGCGCCATCATATTGAGCAGTATGCTCAAAGGCTTTGGTGGCCAGTTCAAAACGTGTTTGGTATGTGATACCACCTTGTTGTATTTCTTCGATTAGTCCATCGTAATCACTTGCATTCACCACGATTGTGACGTCTTTATGGTTTTTTGCGGCCGAACGAACCATGGCTGGGCCTCCGATATCAATATTTTCTATTGCCGTAGACAGATCACAGTTAGGATCTGCTACGGTTGCTTGAAAGGGATACAGGTTTACTACTACCATATCGATTTGGTCAATTCCATGTTCTTGCATAATTGCGTCATCGGTACCACGACGACCTAATATGCCGCCGTGAACTTTCGGATGTAGCGTTTTAACCCGACCAGCCATCATTTCCGGAAAGCCTGTGTAAGTAGACACTTCGGTTACCGCAATACCTTCTTGGTCTAATAGTTTGGCGGTTCCGCCAGTCGATAAAATTTCAATGCCTGCTGCACGTAGGGCTTTGGCAAAATCAACGATTCCAGTTTTATCAGAGACGCTAATAAGGGCGCGTTTGGGAGTGATAGGTGCGGTCGACATGGTATTTTCCTAAAATATAATATTGAAGAGTTTTTTAATTCTTATATTGATAATCTTGAATTAGCTAATCCAGTAGTTTTAGCCAAAGAAGGTTATCCAAGATTGTATGCTTGTAATTTTTTACGCAAGGTATTGCGATTGATCCCGAGCATTTCTGCAGCTCGAGATTGGTTGCCATCAACCTTTTCTAAGACTACTTTTAAAAAAGGTTTTTCAACTTCACTGATAAATAGACTATGCAGCTTTTGCGGCTGTTCACCATTCAAATCATCGAAGTATTGTTGCATTGCATCCACCACGCAATCGGCTAAGGAGTCATTCTTTTTCATTAAATTTTACTGCTGATTATTATTAATTAATACTACTTAGTATTTATGCTGCCATTGCTGAGCTTTTTGCCATCAAAAAAGTACTCAGTAATTCTAATTGTATGTTTGGGTTGTCAGTTTGATTGATTGCGCTACGCAACTGATCAGAAACACTGGCGTGCCAGTAATGTAAGTACCATTTGATGTGTTTTCTGGCTAAACGTACACCCATGACATCACCGTAAAATTGGTGTATGTCCTGCAGGTGATCAAATATTGTTGCTACACGCTGCGCTTGTGTTGGTATTGCTAGGTCGCTACCGTCGTCTAGATAAGCAGCAATCTGATTAAATAACCACGGGCGGCCTTGCGCCGCACGACCAATCATTACAGCATCGGCGCCAGTATAGTCAATCACATGCTGAGCCATTTGCGGCGAATCAATGTCTCCATTGGCAATCACTGGGATTGAGACTGCCTGTTTTACTTCAGCAATTGTGTCGTATTCGACAGCGCCAACAAACTTACATTTACGTGTTCGTCCATGCACGGTAATTGCTGCAACCCCAGCATCTTGTGCAATTTTAGCGATGCTGACAGCATTTTTTTGCTCTGGGTCAGTGCCGGTTCGAATTTTGACGGTGACCGGCACATCAACAGATAAAGCAGTTACTTGTAGGATTTGTGAAACTAATGCCTCATTTGCGAGTAGTGCTGACCCGGCGGCTTTTTTGCATACTTTTTTTGCAGGGCAGCCCATATTAATATCAATAATTTGAGCGCCGTTTTGGACATTAAATTGCGCCGCTTGTGCCATCACGGCTGGATCAGTGCCAACAATCTGTACCACCACTGGTTCAGGTTCGCCGACTAAATCCATGCGTTGACGGGTTTTTTTTGAGTGGCGTAAATCCGCCTGACTGGTAATCATTTCAGATACGACAAGACCAGCGCCGTGTTGGCGACACACTTTACGATACGGTTTATCGGTAACACCGGCCATAGGCGCGGCTACAACTGGATTGGCTATTTTATAGGGTCCAATATTCATAGCCAATTTTGCGTTAGTCATCTCGTATTTAGAAAATAAAAATCCATTAGCCTGGATCTCGAAAAGACTACAAATCATACCGATGGAACCCTTGTCGGTAAAGACGCAAACAATAATATTAAGAGTAAATTACGGCTTTTTTGGAAATTATTAATTAACCATTTTCAATTCATAACCATGAGCTTGTTTTGGAAACGCAAGTAATTCAATGGTGACTTTTTTTAACTCATTTGATGAAATTAAATTATCAGTGGCGTTGTTATATAAATAATCCAGTGGCGAAAAACTTCGGCGCGATACGATACGTCCGTTTTCATCCGTGAGTGATAATTCTAAATTAGGCAACGGCTGCTTAATTTTTGCTTTATTTAAAAAACTAACTCGCAATAAAATGGTGGATGCACGAGTGGGGTGCGCTTGTGTATGCGCGGATACGAGCTGCAGGTTATTTAAGTCTGTTCTTATCGGTAGAGTGAGGTCGTATTGCTGAGTGACTTTCTCGACAATGGGGTTTATTAAAGGCGCTATCGCAGAGACGGGTGAAATCAATGATTCTGGAAGAGCCTGCTTAAGCCATAATTGATAAGTCAAGCCACTAAGCAACACTACGCCGACTAGTACTAAAGCAAGTAGGCCAGTTGCCATTTTAATTCTTTTTGGCCAGCTTGGTTTAATACTAAAAAGTTCTGTTGGTTCATCTTGCAAATCCGCATAATTTATCGCATTGCCGATGACTTTAGTGCCTATCAAATTATCAACTTCGTCCAGCAGTTCATCGCTCAGCAAGTCGTCATCGCTCAGAGTAATAGTGTGTGTGCTTTCCCATTCTTTCATACCCGTCAACACCAAACCAGCGCGCC
>JALZWI010000191.1 GCA_023299895.1 Arenicella sp.
CGCCAGGAAAAACGTTTGATTCCCAGTTCACCATGTATGCGTCGCTGTATCGGCGTTGGCCGATTAGACGAATATATTCAGGAACTGGGGTATGTGCCGGACAGGCATGCTGACAATCGACTACTTTATGGAAGTACTCAGGATCGTTGATATCGGTGGCTTTCATCAGCTCGTTATCTCTTAATTAGTGCTAAAAATATGAACACCCACAATTGTGGATTATTCGCCTAAATTTTTTGGATGGTAACATTCTTAGAATAGTGCGTATAGCACTTTTCTAAGAGTTTTAATGAGGGGTCAATAAACTATAAAGAATAGCTAAGAACTAGGTTTACCAGCGGTATTTTTCCCACATTTTTGGGTTTGCCCAGTTATCAGAATTTAACCAATCAGGTGTTTTTTTATAGTCATTTATATTGTATTTGAATAAACCGATTTGCTGTTGATTTATTTCGTCACAGGCGCCATAGATAGCGACTCGCTCTAATGCGAAGCTAAACAAGTCAGTTAATTGCCATGTCGACTGATTTTGCGGGTTTATTTGCGAATCAATTGGTAGGGCAATGCAATATTGGTGTGCTAATAAGTCGCGTAGGCGTGACAATAGTTGAAAGCCTGACTGTTTAGTGAGATGTTCAAAGGCATCTAAGACGATGGCGACATCATGTCGTGCTACTTTAGTGATTTTATCTATATTGTCGGTGCGTATGTGTTTGAGCGCGCAAGTTTGCTTTAATAGTTTTTTTTGTTCCATATAAGGTGTGAGAAAATCACTAGATTGATCACTTATTAATAAAATGCTTGAGGGTTGCGCGACATTGATTAAAGTCTCGATATCAAAAAAAACATCTTGTGGGTAAGTATTATTGCTGAGCATAAGTCGGAGTCTAACAATCTGTGGGTAATAAGAACAAATTTTATGTGAATTATTAGCTTGATTTGCAAATAAAGATTGTTTCATCCTCGACCTTTGAGTAGTCTCATCCGTTAACCCCACTATTATAAAATAGTCATTATTTACTGCTATGAACGAACCTGTAGAGCAACAACCCCTGGCTGAATTCGCTGAGCAAGCCTATTTAAACTACTCAATGTATGTGATTTTGGATCGCGCATTGCCATTTGTTGGTGATGGTCTAAAGCCAGTACAGCGGCGCATTGTATATGCCATGTCCGAATTAGGTCTGCACAATGCTGCCAAATACAAAAAATCGGCACGTACTGTGGGTGATGTCTTGGGTAAGTTTCATCCGCATGGTGACAGCGCTTGTTATGAAGCGATGGTATTAATGGCACAACCCTTTAGCTATCGCTATCCATTGGTTGATGGTCAAGGTAACTGGGGTTCAACCGATGACCCGAAATCTTTCGCGGCCATGCGATATACGGAATCACGTTTGGCTCCCTATGCGCAAAGCTTGCTTTCTGAATTAGGTCAAGGTACCGCTGACTGGCAGCCAAATTTTGACGGTACATTACAAGAGCCAACTCATCTGCCTGCACGCTTACCTAATATTCTATTAAATGGTGGTTCTGGGATTGCGGTTGGTATGGCAACCGATATTCCACCGCATAATATCCGAGAAGTGGTTAATGCCTGTATTCATTTGTTGGAAAAACCTAAGGCGAGCGTTGAAGATCTTTGCGAGTTTATTCAAGGTCCTGATTTCGCTACGGAGGCTGAAATTGTTACACCGCGTGAGCAAATTATTGAGATGTATCAAAGCGGTAATGGCTCAGTGCGGCAACGCGCAGGCTACGCAATAGAAAATGGCGAAATTGTGATTCATGCCTTGCCATATCAGGCATCAGGATCAAAAGTGTTAGAGCAAATAGCTGCCCAAATGCAAGCCAAGAAGCTGCCAATGGTCAGTGATCTACGAGATGAGTCCGATCAAGAAAACCCAATTCGTCTAGTCATTGAGCCGCGCTCAAATCGAGTTGATATTGACTCCTTGATGTGGCATTTATTTGCCACTACGGACCTCGAAAAAAGCTATCGCGTGAATATGAATATGATCGGGCTAGATGGTCGACCGCATGTTTATGATTTGCGTCAGTGTTTAAAAGAATGGTTAACTTTTCGTATCTCTACGGTACGTCGACGCTTACAGTTCCGTTTCGACAAAGTTCAAGACCGCTTACATATTTTAGAGGGTTTACTCACAGCGTATCTTAATATTGATGAAGTGATTGAAATTATTCGTGCTCAAGACAAACCTAAGCCAGTATTGATGGAGCGTTTTAGTATCTCAGACAAGCAAGCTGAGTCGATACTGGAATTAAAATTACGTCACCTAGCAAAGTTGGAAGAAATGAAAATTCGCGGCGAGCAAGAAGAGCTCGAAAAAGAACGCGAACGTTTAGAGTTGTTATTGAATTCTGATGCACGCCTAAAGACATTGGTGAAGAAAGAATTAATCGACGACGCAGAGCAATTTGGCGACGCACGCCGTTCCCCGCTGGTTATTCGCGAGGCCGCCAAAGCGATTGATCAAAGTGAGCTCGTGCCGAGTGAACCTATCACCGCTGTATTATCACAACAGGGGTGGATTCGTGCCGCCAAAGGCCATGACATCAATGCTCGAGAGTTAAATTATAAGTCAGGTGATGGCTATTTGTCATCTGCATCAGGTCGTTCCAACCAAATGCTTATTGCGCTTGATTCAACTGGGCGGACCTACGCAGTTCCGTCACACAAGTTACCATCGGCACGAGGGCAGGGTGAACCTCTCACGAGTAATGTCACGCCACCGATGGGGGCAACATTTAAATCGGTCATGATGGGCGCAGATAAAGATCAATACGTAATGCTCAGCGATGCAGGTTACGGCTTTATCTGTGAGATAGAAAGCATGTTGACCAAAAATAAAAAAGGCAAAGCGACCTTGAGTATACCCAAAGGCGCACAAGCGTTAGGTGCATTGCCTGTTAACGACTTAGAGTCAAATTTTATAGCGGTTGTTACTACCGCTGGCTACCTAACGATTTATCCTGTAACAGAGCTGCCTGAGTTAGCCAAAGGCAAGGGTGTTAAACTGATTAACGTGCCGTCCAAGTTACTGAAGGCGCGGGATGAATATGTGTTGGGCGCAACGACTTTTCGCAAAGGGCAGCATGTATTAGTGCATGTCGGCAAGCGCTACCTTCGTTTGAAGGGGCAAGATCTAGATCATTATATGGGTGAGCGTGGTAAACGTGGTCGTAAACTACCTAAAGGTTTTCAAGCAGTTAAAGCGATTACCACCGAGGCCGCATCAGCCACTCAAGACGATATTTTACAGAGCGATTAATCAATATGTGGAAAAAACATGAATAAACTCGAACAATTAGGTGAAATGACAGTAGTGGTTGCCGATACGGGCGACCTGGCAGCCATTGCTGAATACACACCGCAAGATGCGACGACTAATCCATCGCTATTACTCAAAGTAGCACAAGACGATCGTTATACTAGTTTCATCGATCAAGCGGTCAGTTCAGCTGATGGTGATTTAGAAGACGCCGTTGATAATTTCGCAGTTGATGTCGGCTGCGAAATTTTAAAAATCATTCCAGGTCGAGTCTCCACTGAAGTGGATGCGCGACTATCGTTTGATACCAAAGCGACGATCGAAAAAGCACATAAACTGATCAGCCTATATGCCTCTCGCGGGATTGGCAAAGAGCGTATTTTGATTAAAATTGCCGCGACTTGGGAGGGCATTAAAGCCGCTGAAGAGTTAGAGAAATCAGGTATTCATTGTAACCTGACCTTGTTATTTAGTTTTGCCCAAGCAGTTGCGTGTGCGCAAGCTGGCGTATTCTTAGTATCGCCGTTTGTTGGTCGTATCCTGGATTGGCACAAAGCCAATGGTGGTGAACAAAGTTACCCAGCAGATGAAGATCCTGGTGTTATCTCAGTCACCAATATATACAACTATTACAAACAACATAATTACCCAACTATTGTGATGGGTGCTAGCTTTAGAAATGCAGGAGAGATAGAGGCATTAGCAGGCTGTGATTATTTAACAATAGGACCAAATTACTTAGAAGAATTGCGTAATGATGATGGCGCTTTAGAAAGGCAATTGAGTGCAGATAATACTGGCGAGCTGCAAACTAAGTTAGCGCTAGACGAAAAAAAATTCCGCTGGATGCAAAATGAAGACGCTATGGCAACTGAAAAATTAGCGCAGGGTATTCGAGCCTTTGCCGTTGATCAAGTTAAGTTAGAAAAACTGATTACTCCTAAACTATAAATATGTTTTGGCTGTTCCGGTTGGTAGCTAAGTATTGGTATCAGCTTAGTCTATCTGGATTAACCGTTATCACAGTTTTTTCACTGCTCCCTTTATCGGAGTTACCTGAGTTTTCTGGTTCAGATAAGACGCATCACCTTGTTGCCTATGGCGCGTTAATGTTCCCAGTGGCGTTAAGGAAGCCAAAATATTGGTTATGGATAGCGTATTTTTTTATTACATGGAGCGGTGTAATCGAATTAGTTCAGCCTCTCGTCAATCGTTATGGTGAGTGGCTGGATTTGCTTGCAAACACAGTTGGGGTTTTGGTTGGAACCACCCTTGGATTAGGGATGCGAAGCCTAATAAAATTTGAGAGTTCGAGATAAATAATTACTGATCCAGTTTTTTTATTTCTAAAATTAGACTTATGGCTAATGTACATTTCGAAAATTTGCTTTATTATTTAATATGGCCATAGATATTTTTTTAAGTAGGATTCAATGATTGAATTTAGGCTTTTTTTTTACTGAAAGCGGTAGTATTTAGAGGATCGGAATTATGGAAGTATTTGTATAAGTTGGACAACCACATTAAATGATATTCTTGGGATTGAATGAGGAACCTCATTGTTAAACATTAAAAAGTTAAAACCTAAACTAGTATGCCGTTTAGTTTAACCTCCTTCTTTAGAGGTAAAAGTAATATCGATAATGCTAAGTTTGATGATGCTTATATAAAGATCATTGAAGATCAGCGAATTTATCGAGGTGAACTAAAGGAGAGTGTGAGGGTTATTCTGCGTGAATGTGCCACAACACTATCAGTATGCCGCGTTAGCATGTGGCTACTATCCGGTGACCATAAAGAATTATCCTGTCTATTGCTCTATGATTGTAACAAAGACAGTTTTGAGAGTGGGGCAGTCATAACGGCTGAAGCATATCCAAATTATTTTGATCAGTTATCTCGCTCGCGATTTATTGACGCCAGCGATGCATTTAATGATTCAAGAACTAATGAGTTAAAGCTCTCCTACCTTAAAAAGTTGAATATCAGGTCGATGCTTGATGCTACGATTCGTGATCTTCGACATGATGGACAACTGCAAGGTATCTTGTGTGCGGAAATGGTTGGAGTCCAACGTGACTGGACTGCAGACGAAAAGGTGTTCGTTACTTCAATTGCTGACTTATTGTCGCAAAGGTTGGTTGCCTATCAGTTAGAGCAAAGCGAAGTCAAATACAAAGCACTCTATGAAAGTGCCGCTGAGGGAATAATTATTTTTGGTGATACTAAATTTGTTGATGTTAATCCTGCTGCATGCGCTATGTTTAGGGGTAACAAAGGTGAGATTATGGGGTTGTCTCCGATAGACCTTTCACCAAAGTATCAGCCTGATGGTCAATTATCAGCACCAAAAGCAATGGCTTTCATGACAGGTTGTATAAACGGAATTTCTCAGAATTTTGAATGGCGCTATACTCGACTGGATGGAACTGAATTCGATGCTGAAATTACACTCAGTTCAGTCAATCTTTTAGGTGAAGATACGTTGTTCGCGCTAGTACGAGACATCACGGCTAAAAAACGAGCGTCTAAGCTAGAGAGTCAAAATCACCAACTTAAATTAGCAAGGAAGGAAGCTGAAAAGTCGGCTAAGTCTAAGATGAATTTCCTAGCAAACATGAGTCATGAGATACGTACTCCGATGAATGGAATCTTTGGCGTGGTAAGTCTTGTTTTAGACACCCCACTCAATTCAGAGCAAAAGGGTTATATTGAAACAATTGAAAGTTCGACTGAATCGTTATTAACCATTCTCAATGACGTTTTAGAATACTCTAAATTGTCTATGTCTAATATTGAATTGGAGCAGCGTGAGTTCAATCTTCGCCACCTCGTTATGGATGTAGTTCGAACTTTCCAAGTATTGGCCTCAAATAAAGGACTTAGATTAGACTCATTAATCTATCCTGATGTTCCTTCTGTTTTAGTAGGTGACAACCATCGTATTCGCCAGATATTATCTAACCTTGTTGGGAACGCAGTAAAGTTTACTGAAGTAGGGTCAGTTCATCTGAAAGTCTCTTGTGTGATGATTGATGACTCTGAACACAACATTCGATTTTCTGTCGTTGATACAGGAATTGGGATGGATGATCTGACCATCGAAAAGTTATTTCAGCCTTTCACTCAAGCCGATGCATCAATCACCAGAAACTATGGCGGAACTGGACTAGGATTAGCTATTTGCCATGACCTTGCTCAGGCCCTGGGCGGCAGAATTACAGTAGAGTCAAAGATTGATCAAGGCACAACCTTTATATTCGATGTTTGCCTGCAAAAAGTAGAACAAAGCTCAAAAAAAGGTGAGCCTTCCTCAGAAAAGTCTAAGCTCGTAATTGCCGATTTGGTCAAGGGTCAAACCTTCCCAAATAAACCAATCCTGATTGTAGATGATAACGAGATCAATCGGAAGGTGACTTCATCAATTGTTGAAAAACTCGGTTACCCAGTTACAATTGCCCGCAATGGACAAGAAGCCGTTGGCCTGTGTAAAGAAAATAACTACAGCATCATTTTGATGGATCTTTCCATGCCAGAAATGGACGGCTTTGAAGCAACTGAAAAAATTCGTGGTTTAGAAAAAGAAAGTTCACGAGCAACTATTATCGCTGTAACAGGCCATGCCTTTTTGGAGTACCGTCAACGCTGCGAGGAAGTCGGCATTGATGATTTTTTAACAAAGCCATACAACTTATTTAAACTTAAAGAAAAGTTGGATTACTATTCGAAAGATCTTTTGGATTAGACTGCTTAAATAAAATGAGTCCAATAAGTTTCAGCATAGAGTGGCTTATTTACAGGTCTAGATATGGCTAATTTCAAACTTTAGAGTAGTCATGTACGTGCATGGGTACAATTGATATTTGTAAAAAATAGGTAGATGACTACTTTCTGATACCCTATCCTAAGGGTATAAAAATAATAAAAATGACATATTGCAGTTTTTCTGCGAATCAACATATAAGTTGATTCGATCTGACAATGTCTGCCATTAGGTTCTTTGTTGGCCAAAAACTTCTAGGATTGTTATTTTAATCCTATTTGCTTTGGTGAAAAAGAGGGTGAGTGATTCTTTAAATGAAAAATTTGAAATCGATTATATTGGATTGTCGCGAATATCAGCCATCACTTTTCTATCTAGTAATAATTCTGTGTGTATATTTAGTCGCATTAGTTCTTTATAGCTTTCAGTTTAGCAGGTGGGGGCATGATGGAATACATCATATAGCCGCATTGGCTGAGTTGTACGAGCCTTTCTCACAATGGCAGTTTGATACAGCGTTATCCCCAGTGCTCCATTATGGTAACGGAATACCAACGTTCATTTACTATTCCCAATGGCTCTACCTTCCGCCATTTCTATTGACTTTGCTTGGGTTTGGTTTGACCCCTGCCTTTACGCTTGTCTTTGCTTTTTTAACTATTATTGCTTGGGCCGGATTTTATCAGCTTGCTCGGAACCATGTTTCAATTAATATTGCAGCCTTAGGCGCGACAATGTTTGTTACGTGTAATTATTTTTTGGGTGATATATACACTCGTTTTGCGTATGGCGAATTCTTTGGCTACGCTTTGCTTCCTTATAGCGTTTACGCGATACATAAAGCGCTTCTAAGTCAGTCTCGTTTAGCGATGGTGACGCCAATATTTATGTTTTCGATAATTATGCTTACCTATCCAGCAATGTTACTTAACGCTGTCCCATTGCTAGTCGTATATTGTTTGATGATACTTCCAAGTAAAGAGCAGTTTTTTGATTTTTTATCAAAGGGAGTAGTTATAACACTCGTTACAGTTTCATTGACGGCCTTTTTTTGGTTGCCTGGGTTATTGGAAGCATCCTATATTTCAGGCGGTGATGCAATTAAAGCAAAATACTCGAGCAGTTTCTGGACGTTAGAAAGAGCAATTTTAAACCTTCTAGATCATCGTAGTTTAGGACTGTCTTTGAATATTGCTCTGCTGCTTGCAGTCAGTGTTCATTTAATATTGCTTCGTCACCTACGTAAAGCTTATCTGCTATTAGCGGGCATTGTGTTTTATATCTTTATTGTTACAGAATCGAGCACTGTTGTCTGGGAGTTAATACCAATACTTAAAGTGAATCTCTTTGCTACTCGGTTTCTTATTCCGCTGTCCTTAGTAAGTTGTCTATATGTAGTTTATGTTTTTCAAGCGTTGAGTCAAAAACGTATAACCAGCGCAGTAACACTGGCCTTGTGTCTTGTTATGCTGACTCAAGGCAGTCTATTAATTTATCGACACACTGGGAAGCTTGAAATAAATCCCGAAGTTTTTGAGCAAACATTCCCCAAAGACATTAATACACAAATACTATACAGACTAATTTTTTATACAATGCTGATTGAAGGGCCAGGTGTCTCTGAGTTTAAGCCAAACATAAATCTACCGCTGCCAGGGCCTAGAGTATTGGAATCTGACTGCCAACAAAAAGTCCTGCTTCCTCCCTACGTCAAAGATTTACAACGTGAAGCTATCGTCGTTAGCTATGATGTCGAAAGCGCCGGGTGTTTTATACGAATACCAGTTTTTTGGAATGTGCGCTATACAGCGCTGGATGACAGTGGTCAGAAATTAATGACAGGATACAACGACAAAGGCGCATTGATGATAAAAACAGCCAAGAAAAATGGGGTAATTGCTGTTCGATTTACGGAGATATATTATGTTAGATGGTCAAAATATCTTTCTGTTTTTACATTGATGTTGACTGTCTTTAGTATACTCATGCTGACCTATAGATATCGAAAAAATAAATAATAGAGTTTAATCAAACAGAAAAAGACGCTCTTATTGGTAAAATACAACAACATTTTGAAAATGAGTTGAATGTTAAAATAGGGCAGTTTGACGCTGAATTTATAATAGATTTTTTTCTGAAAATTTAGAGCAGCACTACTATAATTTTGGATTGAGTGATGCGAGGCTCGCTATTCAAATAAATTTTGAAGGCCTTGATGCAGTGATTGAAGGTTTAGAACAACCGACTAATTCAACTAAGTAAAACTAAATCAATAAACAAGCGAACAGTATATACGTGTATAGATGCGCGGAAAGTTGTTTAAACCTTACTTAAAGGCTTCGGGCAGACTCACGCGTTAACTGTTAAGGTTCGCTTTCACCTTTTTTTATATATATACGGAGTCTTTTTTGTCATCTGATTTTTGGATTAATTTATTACTCGCAGTGTTCGTTTTTACGCTTGCTTTGACGTATGTAAATCGCTCAAAAATTAATACCGTCAGATATTATCTGGCGACCCGGTTGCGCCGTAAAACTCTGCTTAAACTAAAAGCGATCTTGCCGATTCTAAGCACGTCGTTTAATGCACAAGATGAGGCCCTTTTTCCTTTGTTCCGACTGCGTGCCGACTTAGAGGGATTATGTGCAAAAGCAGGCATTCTGTATGATGTGGAGCACTTAGCTCTCGCAAATTTTTTAACAGAACTTTCATCTGTAACGGCAAAATTCAAAGCTGGTTTAGGAACTGCAGAGCAGATTGAAAGCCTTATATTATCTTGCCAGCGTGCTATCAATGAGTTGAGCGAATTTGAGCGTTAAGGTAATAAACTATCGGTTTCCTTATATTGGTGGTATTAATATATAGGTTTATGTCCTCAATGTAGTTGAATATAGTTGGAATAAAAAAATGACTGATCATGAATCAACGATTGTGCGGGAGCTTCAGACACTCGGCTCTGTTAATGTGGCGTTGCCAGAGTTGCTGGATGATGTAATGAGCAGAGAGCGATTTGATATAATTATTTTAAAACAGTTATTTAGTCCAAGTGAGGGTGAGGAGGTAGCTTTTTGGGCTGCTCGTTTTCTCACAATTAGACATAACTTATGGGGCGTGCTCGATACCGCAATTGCATTTATAGGCGGCACGTCAAAATTAGTTGAAGCTTATGATTAGCATTATTTCGTTTTGGCGTATTCTGCCGTTAAAACCGAAAATAACTTGATTGATCTGTTTGAATAAATGGTTAGTATCTAGACTTATGAAAAATGAACAACAAAACCACCCTCTGCATGGCGTAGGCCTCAAGAATTTATTAACGGAATTAGTCGAACATTACGGCTGGGAAATTCTTGCCGAGCAGCTTAATGTCAATTGCTTTAAATTGAATCCGAGCATCAACTCAAGTCATAAATTTTTACATAAAACGACTTGGGCGCGTGAAAAGCTTGAAGCATTCTATTTGTATAAGTTTAAGCAATTTCCGTTGCCTGATGACGAACAGCATAGCTTTTCACCGCGTAATCGAAGCGTTGACTCAACGCCATTATCTGAGTTGCCCGCTGAAATCGAACTTGATGCCCCGGAGTTTTTCGATGATCCCATCACTGGCCCTGTGTTTCCGAGTAAAAAAGCAGTTCAAGCAACACGCTCGCAAACCAAGGCATCACCAAATATAGAGTCACGTCAATCCAAATCATCGTCAGAGAACAATGCTGGCGACGCGGCACCTGACAAGACAGTCAGTAAGCCAGCCAGCCAGTCATCGGAACGCGATCCTTGGGCTAAGTGGCGTGAGTAATTTTCGATAAACCAAATATGATTCAGAGGTTATATGACAGTCTATGCCATTGTTCAATTAGAGATTAGCGATCGTGAAGCCTACGATCAGTATCAAGCAAAATTTTGGTCTATTTTTAAAAAACATGATGGTCGCTTACTCGTGTCTGATGAGAACCCTGAAGTTTTTGAAGGCGAATGGAGTAAAGACAAAGTGGTGATTATCTCATTTCCAGATAAGGCGTCATTTAAAGATTGGGCGACATCACCACAGTACCTTAAAATTGCTAAACATCGCCATCTTGGTTCAACTGCGAGTATTGTATTAGCTGAGGAATTCAGTTTATCTGCACTCGATGGTGTCGTGTAAACTAATATTGATCATCGTTTTATGACTGGTTTATAGTGTGGGCTAATATTTTTGTGTTGTAATAAGAAAAACTATATAAACCATAGGAGACATTGCATGCATATTGAACAGCTCACTTCACAAGTTACGGTATCCGACCAAATATGTGTTAATGATCTGCAAACTCTAGTCGATATGGGAATCGAGTTGCTGGTATGCAATCGACCTGATGACGAAGATGAGGGGCAGGTTCCTTATGCTGAGATTGAACAAGAGGCAGAACGTTTAGGCCTTGAGTGCATCCAGTTAGCTTTTTCTTCGTATCAGATAAGCGCAGATAATCGTAACGAATTTATTAAATTAATTGAAACGCGCAAACGCATTCATAACTATTGTCGTTCAGGCGCTAGATCAAAAAGACTGTGGCGTGAGGCAAATTCGGTGGTCTCGAACGCCACGCCCAACTGCTCGAGGCGTTTGCTAAGGGCCAGATAGTTGCGCGCCCAAAAGTCCGATGTGTCCGCAGACGGGTAGATCA
>JALZWI010000192.1 GCA_023299895.1 Arenicella sp.
AAGAAATAAATCTTTTGATACTGTCTGAGAATCTAACTCTAGGACTGATTTAAAAGGTTCAAAATAAGAATCTAGGAATTGAGATTCATGTTTTAAAAACAAACGAATTAAATCGGATTGAGACTTTGTTTCGGTTTTACGAAAAATAGATTTCAGGTGCGATCGCACAGTGCTTAATGATACCGATAACTGTTTAGATACTTGCTGTACATCGCTGCCTGCGATTAAGGCTGATAAAACTAACTTTTCTTTATTGGTAAATTTATACCTGTTAAGTAGTTCTTCAGGCAGCTCTAATTTATAGTTTTCAAGATTTGGTATTAATAAAATATTAAAATCACGTTCATCATTAAACTTATGATTATTCGAGATCAGATAAGCGGTGGTATTATTATTTATTACATTAGGGATTGTTAATAGCCGTTGTGACTTCTCAGCCACATTGGTTTTTGCGATAGAGATTTTGTTGGCTATCTTGCTCTTTAGTTTTTTTAGTTTGCCTTCTTCAGCTTCAATAAAAATCTGGCTTATGATGGTTTCCGATTTCTGATTGTTATAAATGTGGTTAAATTCTTGATCTACAATAATTAGACTATATCGGCTATCTTCTAGAAAAGCCTCGAAGGCAGAAAATGCACCATCTCTGTCTTTAATGCGATCAACAGTGAGCATTGCTGATTCGATTTTGTTGATTATTTTTGATACTTCTAAAGATTGTGTAGCGTGAACAAGGACGTCTAAATCAATCATAGTACCCCTTAATTCATCTGGTTCACTGATAATACGATAGATCATTCCGCTAAATAATAGATCCTCTATTGATTTAGAATTTTTTTGTTCTATATTCTTCATTAGCTAGTGTTTTATTCAAAACCTTATCCTTTAACCCTTCCATAACCTTGTAAAGTACCACTAATATAGATTTGAAAAAAGCTACAAATGAAAACTATGTTTATATTTTTTATAATTCTAAGAATACATGTAAATAATATTTATGGGCTTAATGCCGATACTGCTTAGCTCTTATCTACGTGAAAAAAATCCCAACACTGTTAAGCACTGCTATTATTATCTTTAATATTGGAAATGCCCTTAATGGGTTAAGAGATTCTTGGTTTCGCTCGAATAGCCCATTAAGACCAGTCTCAGTAATATCTGAATAAAAGGGTTTGATGCCGTCATGTTGAGCAGTACGTTATTTTGAGTTTGTTTTTTTAAGCGTACTTGGTTGTCCTAGCTCATTCATTTATTTGTGGAGGTGAATTTGATTTCACATGTTTTACCAGACAGAAGACCATTCAAATTGAAAATCGTTTTTAATATTCTTTCAAATTAAATAGTTTAGGGATAATAATTTTCTGGACTAAATTCTTTTTTATCGATATTTAAATACCGCCCATGCTAGTCCAGCAACACTAAGCCACGGAGCGATGGTGACAATGGGTGAGGCAAGTAAGATGTTGTTTTGTGCTAATAAAGTAATAACCAATCCACAAGCAGCGGTTCCAATCCCGAGGATTTGCTGGAATCGTTTAGCTTCGTTCGCGACAATTTTCTGTTTGAGAGCGTGGTTTTTTTGTTCGGTTGAAGTCTGTGAATCGTTGCTAGATTTCTCTAGGGTGTTCAATAGATTTGGTAGGGCCGCACGCCACCTTGGCCAATCACGTTTAAAGTCTTCAATGAGCGCCTGTGGAGACATTTGCTGTTTCATCCATTGTTCAAGAAATGGTTTGGCGGTATCCCAAAGGTTGAGTTGTGGATGTAATTGTCGCCCTAAACCTTCTATATTGAGTAATGTTTTGTAGAGTAAGACTAATTGCGGTTGTACTGGAATTTCAAACTTCCGTACTGTTTGAAATAATTGCAATAAGACTTTACCAAACGAAATTTCACTGATTGGTTTGGCAAAGTTAGGTTCGCAGACCATGCGGATGGCCGATTCGAATTCTTCGACCCGTGTGCCTTCTGGTATCCACTTGGCGCGGATATGTGCATCCGCGATGGCGCGATAATCTCGATTAAAAAAGCCCAGTAGCATTTCAGCGAGATACGATTTATCGTCATCGTTAAGCGTGCCCATAATACCAAAATCTACCGCGATCCACTTGCCTTGATCGGACACGAAGATGTTGCCCGGGTGCATATCTGCATGAAAAAAATTATCTTCAAAGGCTTGTTTAAAAAACACTTCAACCCCGTCATTGCCGAGCTGTTCCATGTTAACGCCATTCTCGCGCAGGGTATCAAACTCACGAATCGACGTGCCGTAGATGCGTTCCATTACTAAGACGTTTTGATGGCAATAGTCCCAGTAAACTTGAGGCACATAGATTAAATCGCTGTCCTCAAAATTAGCCGCCATTTGCGAGCAGTTGGCTGCTTCTAAGTGTAAATTTAATTCGCCATGAATGGTGTTGTCGTATTCTTGAATGACTTCAACGGGTTTGAATTGTTCACCGCGCGCCCAATGTTTTTGTAAAAGCCGCGCTAGCGTGTGCATAACATTTAAATCAGAGCCGATTGTTTTTTCAATGCCGGGTCGTAAGACTTTGATAATAACATCGTGATTCTTATTACCGTCTTTGCCTTGAATAGCCAAGCCGGATTTAAGCGTGGCAGTATGTACTTGTGCTACTGAGGCTGACGCCATTGGCTCAGTTGCGACTGACTTAAAAACAGAGTCATACTCTTCACCAAACGCATTTTTAATTATGGCCATGGCTTGATCGCCTGAGAAGGGTGGTACTTGATCTTGTAGTTTACTTAGTTCTAAGGCGATTTCGGGTGGCAGCAGATCAGGCCGGGTAGAGAGTGCTTGGCCTAATTTGATAAAGACAGGTCCGAGTTCTTCGAGCGCTTTACGAATTCGCACGCCTTGTGGTTGAGACTGCTTGCTAGTCTTGCCGAACAACATTTTAACCGTGAGTCGAGCGGCAGGAGATAAAGTGAGATGATCAAACAAATCGTGTAGACCATATTGTTTAACAACTCGACGAATCTGTAGAAGGCGAGTTAGTGATGTTCGTGTTTGGCTCATCCTGATTGTTTACTGAGTTTATTTTCTCTGAGTGGTTTGAAGGCGTTTAATGCGTGCCGCTAAACGTTCGGTATCGGCGCGCAGAGTGTCAACATCATCTAAAAAGTTGTTTACTTCCTCTTGCTCTGCCGTCACTGTAAGTTCGTTTTTAATAAAGTAGGTCGTGTTAATTA
>JALZWI010000193.1 GCA_023299895.1 Arenicella sp.
TTTATGAGCAGTGGGAACTAAAGGATGTCGCGGCGGATGAACTTTATTGGGAGGTCGGCGTTACCTGTTCTGGAGTTGATGAGCCTCGGTTGATGCAGCAAAGGGCCGGCGAAGTTGGTTGGTGCGCAATCGAGATACCACAGCTTTGCAGTGAGAATAAAGATGCAATTGCTGAACAATTATGCAGTGAGCAATATGAGCTACTTACTGCTAGTGACTCACAAGAAAGTGAAGCAGAAGAGGTTTCTCAACCAGCAGCAGAGCAAATAGCAAGTGAACGGGAATCGGTGTCACCGTCTATTGAACGAGTAGCACCTGAACCAATTACCCCTGCACCTGCGGCACAAGAAAAAATCGTTGAGACGACGCAAGCACCAACACTAGCTCAAAAGCCTATAGCTGTTATCCAGTCTGAGGCGATTTTAGATACGCCGACAAATTCCACGGGAAGCTTCCTTGGCGCTAATAATTTACCAATGTCAGCAGAAGAAATTGCAATTGAAGAAGAATTGATTCGAGTCGAAGAAGAAATGTTGGAGCTTCGACTAAAAGAACTCGAATTAGAACAACAAGCGCTAGAAAACTCCGACGAATAAGCTCTCGTTTTTATTATACTATTGGCTTATTAATACAATTTTTTATTGGACCTTAAGAAATTAATATCATGAAAAAACAGTCTTTTATCTCATCTGCAGTTATGACAATAACGGCAATTTTTATTATGGCGGCTACTAATTTTGTGTTTGCGGCCGGTGTCTCAAGTTTAGTTACCCAAGGTACTATTCAGAATGAATTGGGTGAAGATATCTCAGTTGTCGGTGTTAACTGCTCTAATTCACAGTCAGAATCTAGAATTATTACAAGCAAGAGCGGTGAGAGAGATTGGTGCTCAAAAGATATTCCTGATATTTGCAGTCGAACTAAGGTTGGCGTGGCAGCAAAAGTATGTCGCTTTTCTTTTTCAAATCAAGTTAAAGAATACCAAGACCAATTGGCTAATACATCGACTGACGTTGTTTCGCCTGCGCCTGAACGAGTGCCTTCTGACTCAGCTACTCCTAGCGCAGAAGAACAAGCCGCAGTAGGTAAGCTTCAGTTAGAGAAGGAGCGAATTAGTATTGAACAGCAGAAATTGCAAATACGCAGACAGGAGCTTGAGCTTAATAAACGTCAACTAGAATTAGAGCGCCAAGCTGTGACAGTTGATTAGTTCGCTTTATTTTTACTATTATACCGACCTCATATTTACATTTGGTATCGAACGGTTTGATCATTATTTGTGATTTTGGTATTTAAAAAATAATATAAATTTGCGTGAGATAACAAATATGATTAGCTTATATCAGGCTGGAATGTCGACATGTACTCAAAAAGTAAGATTTGTCTTGGAACAAAAACGTTTGCCGTGGGAAGGCATCGCCGTCGACTTACACAATGCAGAAAATTATTCTGAAGAATTTAGAAAGATTAACCCTAAAGCAATTATTCCAGCTCTCATTGATGATGGTGAAATCATTATCGAGTCGAATAATATTTGTTTGTATCTTGATGATAAATATCCTCAGACGCCATTGATGCCTGATTCAGCGAAAGGCCGCTCTGATGTGCGAACGCTAATCCAATTAATTGATGAACAAGTGCATACCGATAGTTCTGCATGTACCTATGCAATGGCATTTCGTGCACGAATTCGTGATACCTATGACACTGATGAAAAGCTCGATGCTTATTTGGCAGATATGCCTGATACCGGCAGACGATACAATAAACGTCAAGTAATTGTTGATGGTACTGAAAGCCCAGAATTTGAAATAGCAGTAATCCGATTAAATGCAATGTTAATCATGTTGGATAAACGCTTAACAGAATCAACTTACTTGGTCGGTGAGCAGTTAACCATCGCGGATATTGTTTATAGCCCATATTTAACTCGCTTGGATCATTTGAATATGCAAAGTCTGTGGGCTGATAAGCCTGCAGTAGCTGCATGGTATCAAGGCTTGCAGAAAACTGCGGGCTATGAAAAAGGCTTAACTGCATTTTTTAGTGATGAAGTGATTTCAAAAATGGGTGCGGCGGGTGATAAATGGGCAGAAAAGGTAGCTAAAATATTAACCGCCTAATCAATCGATTACACTCATGTTAGTTATTTATTTGTTGAACAAACTCACGTTATGAGAACGCTAATCGTTGGTGCTGGCATCGGAGGTTTATGTACGGCCTTGTGTCTGCAAAAGTCAGGACATGAAATTCAATTATTCGAGCAATCTGCGCAAATCACAGAAGTAGGTGGTGGATTACAGTTGGGTGCAAATGCATTACGTGTACTAGACTATCTCGGCCTATTAAGTCAATTAGAAGAAGTGTCCGTTGCGCCTGAGCGAGTCGATTTTTGTTCTTATCGGAATGGCGAAGTACTTCACTCTGTGGATTTGGGACATCGTTATTTAGCTAAATATGGTGCACCTTATTTGCATATTCATCGCGCAGACTTGCAACGTATTTTATTGCAAGCACTACAACAAACAACCAAATTAGAATTAAACGCACGGCTGCGAGATTATCGACAAACTGATCAAGGTGTGAATGTAGAGCTGACAGATGGGCGTAGCTTTGCTGGTGATTGTTTGATTGCTGCTGACGGTATTAAGTCGAGGGTTCGCGCGAGCTTTCAAGGTCAAAATGAGCCGGTATTTACAGGCAATGTGGCCTGGCGAGGTACAGTGCCTGCCGATGATTTACCAAATGACTTCATGGGTAAAGTAGTCACTAACTTTGTTGGCCCCAACAAACATATGGTGGTGTATTACTTACGCAAACAGCAGTTGCTTAATTTTGTTGCGGTCGTCGAAGATGCGACTTGGAGCGACGACTCATGGGTCAGTAAAGCGCCTTGGCAAAAACTTAAAGACGACTTTAGTGGCTGGCACAAAACGGTTCAAATAATAGTGGATGCTATGCAAGAGCAAGATTGTTACCGTTGGGCGCTCTATGCTCATAAGCCTTTTAAGCCTTGGGGTTCTGAGAGAGTTGCTTTGCTTGGCGATGCAGCTCATGCGACCTTACCTTTTTTAGCATCGGGTGCTGCAATGGGAATAGAGGATGCTCGGGTCTTACAAAGAGCACTTGATCAATCTAACAATATTGAGGAGGGTTTACAGTTGTATCAGTGTAATCGTTTTGATCGAACAGCGAAGATCCAAAAATTGTCGAGCAAAATGGCCAAGCTTTATCATATAAAACACCCAGTTCTACTTAAATTGGCTTTTAATGCGGTTAAGTTAAAGTCGGCTGTGACAGAAGAATTTTTAACCGAATATGATGCGAACACGGTCACTTTGGTTTGAGCGTACTAATTTACCTAACTTATTTAATGTCAGTTTAACAAGTCAAAGAGACATTTGGTGTTGATTTCGTTATTCTCATGACATTAAGGCTATTAATTTATTTAAGGCTCGGACCTGAGTCTATTTCACTATGTTCCTGACCTTGAGCAATTTTTACAACGCCGTTATTTTTAAGTATTCCAAACTGGTCTTGGTCGCTTTTGTATTGATACTGCTCGGGTTATCACAGTACGCAAGTAATTTCCGTTTGGATGCGTCTTCTGATTCACTGGTTTTAGAGAACGATAAATCATTAAAGTACTTTCGTGATGTGGTTGCTAACTACAATACGTCTGAGATTTTAATTCTGACGTATTCTCCGTTAGCTGGCGCAGACTTGTTTAGCGATGAAGTGTTGCAAGATATTTCGAGTTTACAAGAAAAGCTACTTACGCTCGACAACGCAGAATCGATTATTTCTATCTTAAACGTACCCTTAGTACAAAGCCCTCAGGTAACCCTAGCTGAATTGAACGGTGGGCCACAGTATCTACTTAATGATAAGACTGACCGCGACTTAGCTCGTGAAGAGCTTCGTAGTAGCCAACTATATCGTGATTTATTTGTGAGTAATGATTTTTCGACGACAGCGATCGTTGTTTCACTGAAATCAAACTCTGAAGTTTCTGAACTTTATAAGCGTCGGACACAGTTACGTGAGCAACATGACAGCGGTAGTTTAAGTTCAGTCGAGATTCAAGAGCTAAAAAGCGTCACGCTAGAGCACCAAGCCAAGGCTAGTGTAGCTCAACAAGAACAAACAGTGCTAATCCAAGATGTGCGTGATATAGCTGCGCAGCATAAAGATAAAGCTACGATATTTTTGGGCGGCCTGCCGATGATTGTCGTGGACTCGGCCAAGTACATTGAATCTGATGTTGTGGTTTTTGGTAGTGCCGCAATAGTCGTCATTATCCTGATTTTAGTTGTGGCATTTCGACAGTTTGGTTGGGTGGCGATGCCACTAATCACCTGTGGAGTTACTGGTTTCATCGTTGTGTGTTTATTGGGTCTGCTAAATTGGCCAATCTCTGTGGTGTCATCTAACTTTTTATCATTGTTGTTGATTATCACCTTATCGTTAAATATACATTTGATTGTGCGCTTTCGAGAGTTGCGTAAAGAGAAAGAAGACAGTACACAGTTATCATTATTAACTGAGGCTGTGCGCTCTAAATTTATTCCTTGTGTTTACACAGGATTGACGACGATGGTAGCGTTTGCGTCATTAATCGTGAGTGGGATTCGTCCAGTTATTGATTTTGGTTGGATAATGTGTCTCGGGATTGCCGTTGCGTTAGTGACTACTTTTAGTATCTTCCCGGCTTTAGCGACGATGATTAATGCTAAAAAAGTGTCACAAAATCGAGATGCGCTAAGTAAGGTCATTTTATTTGGCGCACAAAGCGCCACTAAAAAAACGAGATTGGTTAGTTTCAGTTTCCTAGCGGTGACGGCGATTGCCGTTTATGGTCTATTGAATCTAACCGTTGAAAATAGATTTATCGATTATTTCAAACCTGATACTGAAATTTATCAAGGGATGCTGCAAATTGATGAAAAACTTGGTGGCACAACTCCGCTGAATATCATTTTAGATGCGCCAGCCAGTTTCTTTAAGAAACAAGAAGAAACTCAAGCACGCAACGCGGAACTAGCTGCACAGCAAGCTGCTAATGTAGATGACAGTGAAGGCGACGATCTTTCTTACTTTGATGATGATTTTGAAGATGGCAGTGAAAACGATGATCTTTCTTACTTTGACGATAATTTTACTGATGACAGTGAAGGCGGCGATCTTTCTTACTTTGATGATGATTTTGCCGATTTTGAAGATGACATTGATGATGATTATACTGCGCACGCTAATTTAACTGTTTCAAGTTATTGGTACAACGAACAAGGCTTAACAAAAATCAAAGCGATTCAAGCTAGCTTAGAAGCTTTGCCTGAAACAGGTAAAGTGTTGTCATTGTCAACATCAATGAGTGTGTTTGATAACCTTAAAGATGCCAAGGCAATGGATGATTTTGACTTGGCATTTATGTACAGTGTGTTGTCACAAGATAATAAAGATCTCTTATTTGCTCCTTTTATGTCTGAGGATGGTAATCAGCTGCATATTAATATTCGAGTTTTTGAATCGCATAAAGGCTTAGATCGAAATAAATTAATTAACGATATTCGCCAGTTATTAATAAGCGAACATGATCTTGTAGATCAACAGGTCAACATATCAGGAATGTTAGTGCTCTATAATAATATGCTTAACTCTTTATTCAGCTCGCAAATCATGACTCTGGGAGCAGTGTTTCTGGTTATATTTCTCATGTTTATTGTGTTGTTTCGTAATACTAAGTTAGCACTGATTACGATTGTACCAAATCTTTTTTCTGCTGCAGTTGTGCTTGGAGTAATGGGGATTTTTAGAATTCCACTCGATTTAATGACCATTACAATAGCCGCGATTAGTGTTGGTATTGCTGTCGATAATTCAATTCACTTTGTGCATCGATTTAAAGATGAATATACCGCCAATAATGACTATACAAAGTCAATTAAAACGGCCATCGATAACGTCGGTCAAGCGATGTTCTATACAACACTGGTAGTGACGGCTGGTTTTTTGATTATGGTGTTCTCAAATTTTGTGCCAACCATGTATTTTGGTATTTTAACTGCGCTAGCGATGGTAACTGCTTTGATCGCGAATTTGATTATGTTGCCACTGTTGATTGGAAAGTTTAAGCCTATTTAGCTTAATCAAAGAATTTAGCATATGATGATTATCTAAAATTTTTATACAATGGTGTGCTAAATGACTAAAACAATTGATAATATTCAAAACATATTAGTTGTCGGCGCAGGGACACTAGGCCTGCGAATTGCACTTCGTTGTTCTTTAGATGGATACAAAGTTAAGATGTATGACATTGATGCTGACCAGCTGGCAACGGCTAAGGATATGCAAGCACACTTAATATCGTCCTATTTCAAAAAAGGTATGCTCACCCAAGAGATGGTTGATAGAGCCAATTCTGGCTTGACTGTAACGTCCGATATTGATGAGGCGGTTACTGATATTGATTTGGTCAGTGAGTCGATTATTGAAAACATCGAAGTTAAAAAACAATTTTATGCTGATTTTACTCCACGCCTTGCTCCAGGAACAATTTTAACTACCAATACATCCTATTTATTGCCCTCACAGTTACTTGAACAAATAGTTGAACCTGAAAATTTTTGTGCATTGCATTTTCATGATGTGTTTAATCAAGTGGTGGTGGATATAATGCCGCACCCAAACACCGATCAAGCCGTTATCGATTTATTGATGGCTTTTGGCAAACGCATTCACCAAATACCCGTATTTATTAAAAAAGAAAATTCAGGCTATTTGTTTAATTCTATGTTGATGGCGTTGATCGGCACAGCAGGTGCTTTACGTGTTAATGATATTGGCAGCATTCAGGATATTGATCGTTCATTTATGGGGAATTTTGGTGTTCCTGCGGGGCCATTTGGTATGTTAGATCAAGTGGGTCTCGATACCGCTTTACACATTACTAGTGCACGTAAAGATCAACGCAGTATTGAGTTTTCGAAATTACTAAAAACTTATGTAGATCAAGGCAAGCTTGGTTATAAATCGGGTGAGGGTTTTTATAAATACCCGAACCCTGAGTATCAAACCCCAGATTTTTTAGGTGCTTAGGGTCTAAGTATGACGCAACGTTATACCTTATATGGGACTGATTTTTCTCTTTATACGGGCAAAGTGAGATCTTATCTTGTTAAAAAGGGTATCCCGTTTGACGAGGTGCTTTCAACCATCAGCGTCTATAAAAAATTCATTGTCCCGCGCACTGGAGTACGCTATATCCCTGTAGTGCAAACGCCTGATGATCAGGTATATCAAGATACAACAGTGATTATTGATGAACTCGAAAAACAATATCCTGAACGATCAATATACCCATCGACGCCCAAACAACGTTTAGTCTCTTTGTTGCTCGAGACATATGGTGATGAATGGTTAGTCATTCCAGCAATGCATTATCGTTGGAGCTACCAAGATGTTAATCAGCCATTTATTTTTGAAAGTTTCGGACAAGTAATCGCGCCTTATGCACCCAAATTTATCAGAGCTCGGTTGGGTAAAAAGATTGGTATTCGTTTTAAAGGTATGTTGCCGTCTTTGGGTATTTCAGAAAAGATGATTCCTGCTATTGAGCAATCCTATGAACAATTGTTAGCTGATTTGGAAGTGCACTTTACAAGTCATGATTATCTATTAGGTGACCAACCTTCAATTGCTGACTTTGGATTTATGGGGCCGTTATATGCGCATCTTTATCGTGATCCATACGCTGGTAAATTTATGCGTGAAAGGGCACCAGCTGTTGCTAGGTGGGTTGAGCGAATGAATCAATCAAAAATGTTGGCAGGTGAGTTTGTTGAAGGCGATGAAATTCCTGACACCTTATTGCCAATACTAAAACGTATGGTCAGTGAACAGCTTCCAGTTTTACTGGATACAGACAAATGCTTAGCGCAGTGGCGCACCCTCAACCCAGACAAGGAGATTCCACGCTCTATCGGTAAGCACAAATTTAGCATCGGAAAAGTCACTGGTGAGCGAATTGTTATGCCTTATTCATTGTGGATGTTTAACCGATCAATCGATTTTTATCATGGTCTGATAGACCAAAAAAAAGCAGAAATAGAAACATTCATTAGTGACTTAGGCTTTTTAGACGCTCTGCGTGACGGCTTAAGTAGCGACATAACCAGAATGGATAATAAACTTATGTTTGCCAACCAAGGCTAAACTGTCTTGTTTGTATCTTGTCATTGAGCGCAGACTGAATTTGTATATACTAGACAAATTGACTAACTATGTGGGTTTGAAGTATGAACGATCAAGAAAAAGCACTCCGAATTGAACTAGCTGCCTGTTATCGAATTTTTGATTACTTTAACTGGGATGAATTAATCTATAACCATATCACGGTTAAACTTCCTGGTGATGAAGGACACTTCTTGATAAACCCTTATGGACTACACTACAGCGAAGTAACCGCATCGAATCTAGTTAAAGTTGATATTGCTGGTAATATTGTCGAGCCCACTACGCATTCGGTAAATCCAGCTGGCATGCTGATTCACAGCGCAATCCATTCTGCTCGTGACGACTCTCATTGCATAGGTCATATCCACACTGATGCTGGAATGACTGTTGCTTGCCAGCAAAATGGTTTAAGAAGTGATAATTTTTATTCTGTGATGTTGACTAATCAGGTGACCTATCATGATTTCCAAGGTCTTACTGTTGATAACTCAGAGAAAGAAGATTTAATCGCCAGTGTTGCGGATAAAAATTTTCTGATTCTGCGCAGTCATGGTTTGTTAACTTGTGGACGGACTATTGCTGAAATGTTTTTGCGTATGACGATGTTGCAGCGTTCTTGTGAGATTCAAGTGTCAGTCGATATGGCAGGCAAAGCGGTTGTGCCGGTTTCTAAAGAAACAATAGAACGTACGGGAGAGTTGTTGAAAATTCAAATGTCGATGACCAACAACGAGCCAATAGGGCAATTAGAATTTAATGCGATGCGACGCTTAATTGATAAAGTTGACGATTCGTATGTGGATTTATAAAAATACTTAAGTTCCGAAAACCGCTAGTTAATTTTTTGGGTCGACCTACAATTAGGCTATGAGTTCTCAATTGTCCAATTTACAAAAAATACCAGATTTGAATCGAGCCCATTGCAAACGTGCTCGTTTAGCGCGAGACAGCCGCTTTGATGGCGATTTTTTTACAGCTGTAAAAACGACGGGCATTTACTGCCGACCAATTTGCCCGGCCAGTCCACCTCTTGAAAAGAATGTCGATTACTTTCGCAGTGCGGTTGCTGCTGCTCAGGCTGG
>JALZWI010000194.1 GCA_023299895.1 Arenicella sp.
TGGTGCCATATTGGGTCACTATATTATGGGGTTGGCCTTCTCTATGTTTAGCATTATGGGAATTCTTGGCTTAACGGGCATAGTCGTTAATGATAGCCTTGTATTGGTCGACTACATTAATAAACAACGTGCTGAGGGCATGCCTATTTTGCAAGCCGTTTTGACTGCTGGCGAACTACGCTTCAGGCCTGTCATGTTAACCTCGCTAACAACCTTCGCAGGCTTACTGCCACTAATGCTAAATAAAAGCACGCACGCTCAATCATTAATTCCGATGGCTGTTTCCTTGGGTTTTGGTATTATATTTGCAACACTAATCACACTAATCATTACGCCAGTGAATTACTTAGTCGGCAGACGCTTAAAACATATCTGGTTAGATTATTGGAATAAAGAAACCCCTCAATCAATAATAAACTAAGCCAATTGGAACGGACTAATACAAATTTCTCAGGTGGTTTCAGTCTCATAGAGATAATGGTCGTCATCGCTATTATCGCGATACTAGCGACCCTCGCGATTCCCTCTCAAACAGGCGCCATCACACAACGAAAAGTGCTAGAAAGTTATGAATTGGTAGCGCCCTACAAAGAAAGCATTGAAAACTATTTCAAACTTCATTCAGGCGAATTCCCCAACAATAACGAAGAAGCAGGACTGCCCGAACCAAGAAAAATATTAGGCAATTACCTAGAAAAAATGGAAGTACGCGAAGGCGTCATGCATCTCTACTTCGGTCAAAAAATGCCAGAAATCTTACACGGCAAAATTTTATCCATCAGACCCGTCTTTGTAAAAGACTCACCCAACAGCCCCCTGTCTTGGATTTGCGGTTTTAATGACATACCCGATGGTATGACCGGTGCCGGCCTTAATCTAACCAATATGGACGCAATTTTTTTGCCTGGTCGATGTCGCTAGCCTTACGGAAGTCTAATCTGTGTCTAAGGCGTAGATCGCCTGTTCCAGCGAAATTTTGCAAAACACTTATTTTATATTCAGTAATTTTTCGATTGTCCGCTTAGACATTTGCGGTTAGGAAAAATGCACATTAAATTCGACTATAATCCCTTTATATTATTGCGGAACCAAAGGGCTATATCATTATTAGATAAGCCTAACCACGTACCGTATATATCAAATAACACCTATCAGCGCGTGAAATATTTACATGCTCAAAGTTTAGCATTCAATTTTATTGTTTAAACTCAATTATCTTAGACGTAATTGCTTGTTAAGGGAAAGAAATGTTTTGTATTAAAGTCTTTTTTCTACGTTGCTACATGGTGATTTTTAAAGTCGTCACTATGATATTGCCATTCAAATGGCCTAAAAAATTCGAAGGTGTCGGCTCTTCGCTTGAACTTTGCCGCCATATCGCTGCTCAAGGCCATAACAAAGTATTAGTGGTGACTGACAACATGTTAGTCAAACTTGGCCTTGTTGAGCCAATGAAAGCCGAGCTAGAAAAAACCGGAGTGAAGGTATACGTTTATGACGGTGTGCAACCAGACCCAACGGTTGATCAAATTGAATCTGGTTTTGACGTTTTAATAGCAAGCGGCTGCGATTGCATTCTAGCCATTGGCGGTGGCTCTTCTATCGACGCGGCTAAAGTCATCGGCGCTCGTGCTAAAAACAACAAGCCCATTCGCAAGATGGCAGGTTTGTTTCGCGTATACCGAGGCATGTTGCCATTATATGCTGTGCCAACCACTGCTGGCACAGGCTCAGAAGTCACTATCGCTGCCGTCGTATCCGACCCAGTTGCACATAGAAAATTACCTATTATCGATTTAAAAATCATGCCGACAGCTTGCGCGTTAGACGGTCGTATTATGACTGGCTTACCGGCACCTATTACGGCAACCACCGGTATGGATGCCCTAACACATGCTGTTGAATCTTACGTATCACGGAATGCCTTTAAAGAAACTGACAAACTAGCGATTGAGGCCACTCAATTGATTATGCAAAATCTATCAAGGGCTTACAACGACGGTAGTAACGTTGCCGCACGCCAAGCCATGGCTAGAGCCTCAAACCTTGCAGGCAAAGCTTTTACTCAGGCTGGTGTAGGTTATGTACACGCCATTGCTCACAACTTTGGTGCGTTGTATCACACACCTCATGGCTTAGCTAACGCCATAGTTATGCCATATGTCTTAGAATTCTCCAAACACAATTGTGCTGGGCGCTTGGCCGAATTAGCAAAAGCATGCAACATTGGTGATGCCAACGCCAGCGACGAACAACTCGCTGACACTTTCATCAATAAGATTCGTGAGATGAAGGTTGAATTCGGAATCCCGGAACAGCTGGAAGCTTTAAAGCGAGAAGATATTCCACAAATCGTTGACGCGGCATTGCAAGAAGCTCGCTTTACATACGCGGTTCCGCGCTATCTGGATAAAGCCGGATGCGAGCAATTGGTGAGTAAAATGCTGATTGCTTAATTTGCCTGTCTAATTTTTTAACATCCCCATGCAAGCTAAAAGAGCGTGCAGTCCAGCACAATAAACTCTTCCCCCAAGGCAACAAAAAGCCGTTCGCTGTAAGCTGTTTCCGTTAAGGCTAGGGGATCATTCATCTCGATACGATAGGCCAGCTCGGTTTGATCTTCGCTCAATCGAAAGTATTCGGTGGTGGTCACATCTTCGCTTTGTCGAGCACCTGATGAACTAAAGTATGGATAATTAATTCGGCTAGTTTCGACCACAAAGGTAAGATCATCCTGCCAGCGTCCTCTCGAATATCCTAGATGACTGGCTTTCTGAGTTTCCGGAGCGGGCAAATTGTCCCCTACGTGAATAGTTCTCTCAACGCCAAAATACTCCGTAGTAAGTTTGACCGTATCCCCATGATCTTCAATAACAAAAGAAAGAGGTTGGGTCATAGGTATGGGCATGCCGGGTGTCTTACATTGCGCAACCGGTGCGGTTAAGGGGTCCCACACTACCATTGCTGCTCGTGAAGTGTCTGAATAAGGAATGTAGAGCGCTGTACCAACGGTTCGCCCCGCGATACTCCATACCCTAAATATTTTTTTGTTCTCGCTAGCCGCATCAACCATTCGACTTAGATCGACAACTGACTGATCTGAACCGCCAACATGGTCTTTGGACCAGCGAGGCTCATTCGTAGCAGTGAGAACGGCCTCAGAACCGTTCTCAAACAAAGCATTTAACCCTAAGAAATATAACGGACGCTTTTCGGAAACACTTCCGGCAACTCTGATGCGTTGTCCAATATTGAAATGTTCTTCCATAACACCCATACGGCTAAATAGGTTTGGGCTTGCGAATGTCTCGACCCGCCACACCTCATCAACACCCGCGTCATTAGTGACTCTTATCTGCAACCCTGCGTGGGGATTGCGCCAAAGCACATCCAAAAGTTCGCCTTCAATTTCAATAACCTCACTGGAAAACTCAGAACGCGAGTGATGCGCATCAATTGAAAGTGGCAGTGACACCAGCAATAGAAGTGTGATCAGCTTTATTTGAGTAGTTAACATTTGCCGCCCCCAGCGAATATAATCCAGCGAGTTCAAAGTACAGGTCTAAAAGACTTTAGTGAGTATAGGAAGCATAAACCCCCTATTCCTCTAAATCAATGAGTATCAGTCCGCCAAAAAATCTCATCACTTCCTTTGAAAATAGCCTCATGCGGTCGAATCTATTGA
>JALZWI010000195.1 GCA_023299895.1 Arenicella sp.
AATAGCTATAGTTCGGTATCTTTTTCAATCTTCTTAGATTTATCTTTTTCTATGTACTGAACAACTGGATTAGGGTGCAGACTTGCGAAAAATAATTTAGAACTCTTATGTTCAGAAATAAAACTATATTTTTTACCCGTAGTTGTAGACTCTATCTTAAATCGCTTAGCAAAAGTCATCCCTTTATCGCCATCGAAATGAATTGCACTAATCACCATATCAGGGTCAAATTTCTTAATATCAACGATATCTTTGACTTCATATCTATTACTTAATTCGTAATCCGTCAACAAATAAGACCCATCTTTATAGACGACTAAAATATGGTCTCCTGTATCAAAGGCACCTAATAATTTTCCTCTGCCATCAGTATTCAATCTACCACTTACATCATCCATCCATAATTGAATCGCATTCAAAGTGGATTTACCTGCTTCTTTTAAGGTGATTTTTCTAATTGGGTATTTAGTTAATAAATTTCCTTGAGAACCTCTACCCTTAATCGCTAATTCTGCAAAATCATAATCAAACATTTTCTTCTTTGCCCTGCATCCAGGCGTCAGTTGTATGCCTACAATTTCTGCCTCCCCATTAGGATTGGCAGTAAAATAATGCAATTTAGAGCTTGGCGTACCTTTCGTCATATCATAGTCCTTATCTCTGGTAATCGCTGTCACATTAAATCGCTTCACCATTGTTTTGCCCGTCTTACCATCCGTATAAATCATATTATAGGTAGTACGGTCGTCCCCTTTTTTCCAAACTGCTACATGAATAATATTTTTACCAACAAAAGTCTTTTCCGAAATTTTGACAACTTTAAATTTTCCATCCTTACGGAAAACGATAATATTATCAATATCAGAACAATCAGAGATAAACTCATCTTTCTTCATCCCCATACCAACAAAGCCTTCTTTGAAGTTAGCATAAAGCTTAGCATTGTTGGCCACTACTTCCGTAGCTTTTATGGTTTCAAAAGAAGAAATGATTGTTTTACGCTCTTTTCCTTTACCGTATTTTCTCAATAAATTTTCATAGTAAGCAATAGAGTAGTCCACTAAATGAGCTAAATCATGCTTCACTTGCTTTAATTCTTCTTCAATATTTTTTATCTTTTCATCTGCTTTAAAGACATTATATTTAGAGATTCTTCTGATTTTAATCTCCGTCAATCTAGTAATATCTTCTTCTGTAATATCTCTTAATAATTGAATTCGCTTATCTCCTTTTTTAGCGGGGTCACTAGGTGTTCCGACATATTTTTTCAAACCTATGTCTACCCTTTTGATAACTTCCTCCCAAGTTTCACATTCTTCAATATCTCGGTAAATACGCTCTTGAATAAATATCTTTTCTAGACTAGCAAAGTGCCATTTTTCTTCTAACTCTCTAAGCTTAATTTCTAATTCTTGTTTTAGTAAGTCTTTAGTGCGCTCCGTACAGATTTCCAAAATTTCATCAACCGTCATAAAATGCGGTTTATCATCGATAATGACACAAGCATTGGGAGAAATGGATACTTCACAATTGGTAAAAGCATAAAGCGCATCCATGGTAACTTCAGGTGACATACCTGGTGCTAATTCAATCGCAATCTCTACATCTGCGGCAGTGTTATCCACTACTTTTTTTATCTTAATCTGCCCCTTATCATTCGCCTTTAAAATACTGTCAATTAAATTCCCTGTTGTTACACCATAGGGTAACTCCGTAACTGTTAATAGCTTTTTATCAATAATATTAATCTTCGCTCTTACTTTTATTTTACCGCCTCTTTTGCCACCATTATAATTGGTAACGTCAATAATACCTCCATGCTGAAAATCAGGATATATCTTTACTTTTTTACCTTGCAAAATTTTAATAGACCCTTTGATGAGTTCAATAAAATTATGCGGCATCACTTTAGTAGACAAACCTACGGCGATTCCTTCTGCCCCTTGTGCCAATAAAAGTGGAAACTTCATGGGCAATTCGACCGGTTCTTTATTTCGACCATCGTAGCTTAATTGCCATTCTGTAGTTTGATTATTAAAAGCAATTTCGAGTGCAAACTTGGTAAGACGCGCTTCTATATATCTTGCTGCTGCTGCACGGTCACCCGTTCTATTATCTCCCCAGTTTCCTTGACAATCAATCAATAAATCTTTTTGGCCTAAATTAACCAAAGCCCCCCCAATCGCCGCATCACCATGTGGATGGTATTGCATAGTGTGTCCAATCACATTCGCTACCTTATGGTAACGTCCATCATCTTTCTCTCTAAGTGAGTATAAAATTCTACGTTGTACAGGTTTTAAACCATCTTCAATGGCAGGAACGGCACGTTCTAAGATTACATAGGAAGCATAGTCTAAAAAATAGTCTTGAAACATTCCTTTGAGCGAAATGATATTATCGTCGGATTGTTGACCATTATTGGCTCCCTGGTTATTTGGTTGATTACTCATTATCAGCTTTAATTAAAATATAAGTCACAAAGTTAAGGGAAATATCGTGTTGTTTTCTTTTAAGTTATCCACAATTTTTCCAACAAAAATAAGAAATATTCATTATTAAAACAAACAAAAAGTTTTATATTTTTATTTGAATAAGTTTTACATACTACAAGTTGTTTGTATACAACTAATTGAGTGATTTAAGAGTTAAATTAAAATAGCAGAATACAAATGCTGATTTAAAAAATTTTAATATGCCAACGGTTTCCATAATCCCCTATCTAAAAGCGCAATTACAACTTCCATTACCGGGTAAAGAAGCCCAGTATAAAATGGCGACTTATACACGAATGCCATTTAAGGAAAAGCCAGTACCAGCAGGTGTTAGACTAGCTAGTGTATTGTGTTTATTATATCCAAAAAATGGA
>JALZWI010000196.1 GCA_023299895.1 Arenicella sp.
AAGATTGGCAAATTAGACTTCGCCTTTGTTGCAGCATTTTTACTACCGTTGTTGTCTATTCTACTGTTGTATGACCTGCGCGCTGTTGAAATACGCAACAACCGTTGGGCCTTATTATCAGTGATGGTTAGTAATGGCAATCGATTTTTGTTGGGTCGCGCTGCACTACGCTCTTGTTTGCTTTTTACCGCACTAATTGTGCCTTTCCTTATAACGTTAATGGTCAACGATGTGAGCTTTCCGGGGGCTGTACTTGTACTCGCAGCCGTCTCACTCAACTGCCTATTCTGGTTTCTTCTGGCGTTCTTTATTTTCACTCGTGTTGAGTCTGGTCCGACCACGGCCGCTATACTCTTAGGCTGTTGGTTTTTGGTAGCAGTAGCGATTCCAGTTGGTGGAAAATATGCCACAGAGCAATCAATTACTGTGCCCAAAGGCGGAGAAATTCTACTCATGCAACGCGAAGTAGTAAACAACGGCTGGGATTTACCGAAAGAAGCAACAATGACTCCTTTCTTAGAAAGTCACCCTCAATGGGTTAACACAGCTAAAGTCATCAAACCCTTCGAATGGAAATGGTATTACGCATTTCATCAAGTTGGCGATCAAACCGTTGAACCACTTTCTAAAGCACTACACTCAGGAATTGCTCGCCGCGACAATGCAATGAGTTCGGTGGCTTTAATATCACCATCATTGTTAACAGAACGATTGCTGTCATATGCAGCAAAAACTGATGTCGCCTCGTTTCAGCGCTATGACCGTTGCGTGAGAAGTTTTCACCAAAGCCTACGTGAATTTCATTACCCTATGCTTTTTGGGGATATTGAGTACTCTTCGCAACGAATGACTAAGCTCCCGACTTTCGAGATTTGTTCAGAAGAACAATGAAGAGTGATCGAGTATTTTTCCTCGAACGAAACTACTTCATCTAACGTAGTGGACTACCGATTTGATATTTATGAGAACAACCAATTATCCTGTGTGTTGCGGAGCCGTTGAGCACTACATCTATGGACTTTACACCTATTTTGAAGAGCAACATATGACATACCTATAGACTCGACCACCTATGTAAGTCGCAGTGATATCCTTGCGCCCTTTCCCATGCCCTATTTTGAAAATTCAATCGGCTCTGACTCTTTTGATTTGCCCCACAGCAGAGATCGTTCACGATGACAGGATGCTGAGGTATGTTGGAATGAAGTAAAACAAAGAAATGGTGCCCGGGGCCGGACTTGAACCGGCACGGTGTTGCCACCGACGGATTTTAAGTCCGTTGCGTCTACCAATTTCGCCACCCGGGCAAACAGGTGAATATTAGGGTTAGGCTTCCCTATTCAAATTTTTCATAGCAGTGCCTTGCGCACGGCCGTCTACCACAACGCCACCCGAGCATTCACCTAGATAACTTTCATACAATCAGATGCTAAACAAACATCTAAGTCTCCATCTTAAGATGGAGGCTAGACCCGGAATCGAACCGGGGTACACGGCTTTGCAGGCCGCTGCATAACCACTCTGCCATCCAGCCACTTGAATAACATATCAAAATATAAGCTATTCAAACAAAAAAGGGAAAAGAGCTTAATTAAACAGCGACCTTTTCCCAATTTTTAAACTTTGGAGCGGGAAACGAGATTCGAACTCGCGACCCCAACCTTGGCAAGGTTGTGCTCTACCACTGAGCTATTCCCGCTTGAGTGGCGACATTATATTCAGTTCTTTGCCTCAGTCAATGAATGATTTGACTATTTTTTAACTTCTAAAAAGAACAGGATAAATTCGCCTGTCTAATCTGCATCGATTGCTTTGTAAGCGGCTGATAAATAGATACACATTGACCAAACAGTCAGTACTCCAGCTGCATATAACAGCAACTCTCCGATTAACAGTACGGGTATTCCGAAGATCGAGTATTGAAATAATAAAAAACCAATCGCGGTCATTTGAATGCCTGTCTTATACTTGCCCACCCACGAAACGGCGACATTAGAACGTTTACCTAATTCAGCCATCCATTCACGTAGTGCTGATACGGTCATTTCACGGCTGATAATGATCAACACCGTAACAATAAAAAACCATGGCACCATGACTTGTTGAATTATTTCTAGGTTAGTTACAATCAAAATCAACATAGCAACAACCAATAATTTGTCAGCAACAGGATCCAAAAAAGCACCGAGCTTGGTCACTTGATTCCATTTGCGTGCTAGATAACCGTCGAGAGCATCACTGATGCCCGCTAGGGTAAACAAAATGCTATTTATCCAGTTGGCGTATTTAACATCACACAAATAGACAATAACGATAATCGGAATTACGACAATTCGAAATAAAGTTAAAAAATTGGGGATATTTAATGTCATGAAATAAGCGGCATTTACTATTTTTAATCGAGTTTTATTGTAACACCAAAAGCAGGTTTTTTACTCATTGCCTAGCTTTACTCGGTATTATTTTTGTAAATAGTGATAAATTTTATCAGCTAGGTCGTCGTTGATCCCATCTACTTTTGTTAAATCCTTAATACCAGCCTGTTGAATGCCTTGCAAACCACCAAAATGCTTAAGTAAGGCTTGTCGACGTTTAGCACCAATTCCAGCAATCTCTTGTAATATTGACTGTGTTTGCGCTTTGCCACGTTTAGCTCTATGACCAGCGATAGCAAAACGATGGGCTTCGTCACGGATTTGTTGCACGAGATGCATGGCGGCGGAATTAGCTGGTAATTTGATTCCTACTTTTTGGCCTTCAACAAACAAAGTTTCTAGACCAGGTTTACGCCCTTCGCCTTTAGCAACACCGACTAATAAAACAGATGTTATTTGTAACTCACGCATAATTCCCACTGCCGATGACAGCTGACCTTTACCACCATCAATCAATAGCACATCGGGTAGTTTACCCTCTTCTTTCAATACACGTTTATAGCGACGCTCGATAGCCTGGCGCATGGCGGCGTAATCATCTCCTGGTGTGATATTTTTAATATTGTAACGACGATAATCTGATTTGGTGATGCCGGCATCGGTAAACACAACGCAGCTAGCAACCGTTTGCTGGCCTTGCGTATGACTAATATCAAAGCACTCGATTCGCGTAATCGTTTCATCTATGCCAAATACATCACTCAACGCTTGTAAGCGCTGTTGAACACTTTGTGATTCGGACTCACGCCGTTTGATTCGCTCAGCAACATTAATTTGTGCCATATTCAGCCAGTCACGTCGCACACCGCGAACAGTGTGCGTAATTGAAATTTTATATGACGATTGCTCGCTTAACCAAACTTCTATGTCTTTTTGATCGCTTAGTTTTACACCCACGATAATTTGTTTGGGCGCGGAGCGGTTATGGTAGTACTGCAATATAAATGCCGACAGGACTTCTGCCTCAGTAAACTCAAGCGCAACTTTTGGGAAGTGCCCATGACTACCATTATGACGCCCACCACGTATGAAGGTGACTTCAACACAGACTTTGCCATGTAGACTTGCCACTGTAATCAAGTCAATGTCACTATGACCGCTGGTGATTGATTGATGCGACTGCACTCTTCTTAGAGCATGAATCCGATCACGCCAGCCCGCCGCTTGTTCAAACTGCAAGTCTTTAGAGGCTTGCTCCATATTTTTTTGCAGAAGTTTATTTAATGAGTCATCCTTGCCTTGCAAAAACAAACCAGTTAACTCAATGTCTTTAGCGTAGTCTTCATTTGAAATTAAACCCACGCATGGAGCCGAACAACGTTTAATCTGGTGCTGTAAACAAGGTCGTGACCGGTTACTAAAGAACACGTCGTCGCATTGCCGTACAGGCAATACTTTTTGCAATAAGGCCAAGGTATCTCGAATGGCCGTCACACCTGGATACGGTCCAAAATAACGGCCTGGCTGGCTGCGATCACCCCGATAAAAACTCAACCGTGGGAACTCATGACTGCTATCGATATGAATAAATGGATAACTCTTACTATCGCGTAATAAAATATTGTAACGCGGTTTATGCTGTTTAATTAAATTGCTTTCTAAAATTAACGCTTCGTTCTCAGTATGGGTGAGCGTTACTTGAATATCGGTTACTTTTTGCATCATCGCTGCCGTTTTGATCGGCAACCCAGTGCGGCGAAAGTAACTCGAAAGACGTTTTTTTAGATTTTTTGCCTTACCAACATAAAGTAAAGCCTCAGACTCATCAAACATCTGGTAAATTCCAGGCGCCTCACCGACGTTTTGCAAAAAAGTTATATGATCAAACATCCCTACATTATACGCCTTTTGACGCTGGTCATAACGCCCTACCTTCACCTATAATCGCGATTCTTCTAATAATGATATTACAGAGCGACGATAAACAAACAATGGCAAAAATATCCGCGAATGAAATTCGACTTGGTGGCCTTATTGAGCATCAAAACAATCTATGGCGCGTACTCAAAAAGAGTCATGTAAAACCAGGTAAAGG
>JALZWI010000197.1 GCA_023299895.1 Arenicella sp.
TATATTACTGGTTTATCAGAGTCATTAGTTAACTCAGTATTTTCAATCCTGATTGCATTTTGTCTCCCAGCTTTGTATGTCACGCTTGGTGCCACTTGGTTATTAATTAAAACCGAGGGCGAATTGTTCGAAAAAGCGGTGGTTTGGGCTCGCAAATCTATTTGGCCTATGGGTTTAGGTCTGTTTCTAGTATCGATCGCAACGCCGCTTGTCAGTGAAGTGATCGCGTCCCGTTGGTTTCAATTACCGAATGCAATTGGGTTATTGCCAATCCCCGTTACGACTATCATCGCATTTGTGTTGCTCTACACGCTATTAAGACGTGATATACAGAGCTTACATCGTTTAAATCCATGGTACCTGTTTATGTGTCCGGTGATTATCTGTTTGATGGCAGCTTTGGGTTTGGCTTACAGTATTTTTCCAGACATTATTATTGGTCAACTCACCATCTGGGACGCAGCGGCTCATACAAGCTCATTACAGTTTGTGTTTGTAGGCCTCGTGATCACTTTGCCGTGTATCATTATTTATACGATTTTCATTCACCGCATTTTTTCCGGCAAGGCGATTGACTTGTCTTACGACTAAATTATTCAATTCGCATCTGATTGCGGAAAAATTGATCGATGTCAGTACTTGGGTCTGACTTACCAAGTGACGGTGAGGTGATACCGAGTAAGATTTGAACATGCGAAACACTTGGATAAATAATGCCTTTGCCTTGACCGCCTATATCATCGATAAGGTTCAGCGTTGACTCTGAGTTTTTAAGCGATACGGTCTTATCGCTGTCACCATGCAGTAGTAACATTGGGGGTTCATCTCCATCAATGAAATTAGCCACCTTAAGCTTAGGATAATTACTTGGCGGTTCAAATACACGGACAAATTCAGGCTTTGTTGGGGTGAAATTATATGGACCAGCGAGTCCAGCAAAGGCACGAATATCATTAGGTTCTAAACCAACATTATTCAAATAAGTTTGATCTGATACTAATAAAGCACCTAGATGAGCACCTGCCGAATGACCGGCGACAAATATGTTTTGAGGCTCACCACCATATTGATCAATGTTATTTTTTAACCATGCTATGGCTTTTGCTCCGTCTTCAATAAAGGTAGGGAACTTGCCTTGCGGATATTTCACATAATCGGGCACAATTACCCAGTAACCTAGGTTAGCAAATTTAGATGCAACAAAATAATATTGCTCTTTGTGTCCGGTATCCCAACTGCCGCCATAAAAGAACACCAAGTTAGCCTCAGTGTTATTGGCTTTTTCGGTATTATTGGGAATGTATAAATCTAGCTTTTGCCACGTTTTTTCACCGTATTGAATATCCGCTATCAGTGTGTGATTAGAATGCAGTTTCGCCCGAGTATTTAACAACGTCAATCCTGCGGAACTACAAGCACTCAGTGATAAGACAAGGAATAAAAACGCAATCAAGCAGGCTAGTGGTGGCAGTTTTAAATTCATATTGGAATAAATAAAACCTAGTTTAAGATGTAGGCAGACTACCTTCGAAGAACATACCGTTTGCCTAGAATAATGCAAAGTATCCCCCCCAATATTAATAAAGATGAAAGCACTAAACGCAAAGACATAGGTTCGCCAACAAATATGACACCCCCAAGCGCAGCAATCGCAGGCACAAGCAATTGTAGTACTGCTGCCTGAATAGTAGAAAGCCCGCCAAGTGCCATATACCAAATAGTATACCCAGCGCCCGAAGCGATGGCGCCGGAAAAGATGGCAAGCAAAACGCCTTGCGTAGATAGGTGTGAGTTATGGAGTGTCACTGCAGCCAAGATAATCACAAATGGCAGCGTGCGTAAAAAATTATAGGTGGTATCACTTAATGGATTTTGACAAGTTCTGCCCAACAAGGTGTAAAAACCCCAGGCAATACCTGCTATGGACATCAAAATAAAACCAAATAATGATGGTGTCGCTAAGCCAGGTAATACTAGGTAGATCAATCCGACAAAGGCAATACCTAAACCTAGCCATTCAATTGTATGGAGCATATTACCACTAAAGACTCCAACTAGGACCATGGTTATTTGTACGGAGGCAAAAAGAATCAATGCACCCGTGCCTGTTTCAAGTGAAACATAGGCATAAGAAAATGTCGCGGCATAGATAAATAACATGAGTGCAGCTCGCCAACTTCCTTTGGATGTCTCACTTTTATTTAGTGATGACTTGCTTGCACTGACTGCAGATATTAACACTAACATCACGATGCCAGATAATAGTCTTATCGAGGTAAAGCTTGAGGCATCAATAGCAGTCTCACCTAACGCTAGTCGACACAACACCGAATTGCCAGCAAAAGCACACAGGGCAATTGTTGTATATAGTATTGTCTTCATGGCGAACTTGAAATCGAAAAAGAAATACTTAGATCAAGGTATATTTTATTGGGTTGTATCATGCTTTTTTCGAAATGGTAAGTAAATTTACTTTAATCGATATATTTAGAGTGTGATGAGCCGATGAATACCCTATGCAGTTTGAAGAGCAGAGTTTAATGACAGTTAATGCGTCATTGAATAGACTATGTAGTTAACTGCAAAGCGATAGGCTGCTGCAGTCATTTCTGCCGGGTAACCAGGATCAGCCGCGTGCTCCCAGGCATCACCCAAGTCCATGTTAAAATTAATCGCTACGATTAATCGATCTTGGTCATCAAATATACCGCGCCAATGAGGTACGCTGCCATAGGGTATGCCTCTTCTTCCTGGGATTTGGGTGCTTTTATCGACATCAAAAAAAATCTCCATGATAGGGTCGTCCTCTTCGATATCAACAATCGCGCGATCGGGAAAGACGCGTTCCATAGACGCAACAAATATTTGCCACTCATAGGTGCCCCAAAAATCATCAACAACTAGAAAGCCACCTCGATCAAAATATTCTCGCAGTTGGTTGACTTCTTGATCGTTTAAATGCCATTGGCCTACCTCAGCTGCATACAGCCAAGGGTAGTCAAAAATTTGATCATTCTCTAGACTAATCAAACGACCGCCTTCACCATAATAATCGACTAACTCAACATCGATGTTGGTCATTCTATTTATGCCATCCATAAGATGATGCTCTGCGTCAGGATAATCAGTTCTCCAAGCAGAATTGCGCCCCGAACCTCGACTGTAAGGCGAATTAGAATAGACTAATCGAGCGAAATGAAACTCTGATGTTGGTGGGCTGGTAAATCGAGAGTCCAGTGATTGAGCACTAGCGAAGCTCATTCCAAAAAATAAGCAGAGAGCGAGACAGACATTCCGCGCAAAACAATATATTGCTCTTGTTTTAAGATACTTAAGTGATGGAAATACCATTAGTTATGCAGCCAGATTAATATTGACCTTAGTATACTGTTAATCTTGTGTGCGCAATGAATAGACTGCACTTAAATAAGCATCTGGGTAAATGCCTGAGTCCATTATGATGATTTTTTGCCCAGCACCAGTTTGTGTAAAAACAATCGACGACGAAAAATACATAGCACGAAGGCTATTTCAATTACAACTTTCATAGTTGGACTACTGTACTAGGTTCCTTCCTTTGTTATAGGGAGAGTATCCACAAAAAATTAACCCCATGAATAGGTAGAATGCAGGGATGATATAAATGTTTTTAGGTGCATCTTTAAAAGCGTTTGCATTTTTAGAAATAATCATTTCAAGGTCATTAATTCTTTGTTCATGCAGACCTTTGCAGGCAAGGCCATGTCCTAAGTCAGCCGCGCAATCAACTCATAGTCCTTTAGCACATGCTTTGCAATTACCGACGGCCGGAATAGCTGGGTGATTAAAACAATTCAACGATGCCTCCTGTCTGAAAAATAGTTTGTGTATAACTTAGCGTAACGACGTATCAACTTTAACAGTGCGCAACTATTTTTTGCAATCTTAATTATCAATTTCAAATTAACTCTACTGCGTGGTGATACTATTTGTTTTATATTGGTCTTAAACTACAACTTATAATCTATCGGAAATTAACATGATTCATTTATATACATCGTCTACGCCTAATGGCTACAAGGCTTCCATTATGTTGGAAGAGTGTGATCTTGATTACGATTTTACCTATGTGCGTTTAGGTGAATTACAGCAGAAGGAAGATTGGTTCCTTGAAATGAATCCAAATGGCCGAATTCCAGTGATTGTTGATCAAGATAATGACAATCACGTCGTCTTCGAATCGGGTGCCATTCTGATATATTTGGCTGAGAAGGCGGGTATGTTTTTACCAACGGATGTTAAAAAACGTTCCCAAGTTTTGCAGTGGTTGATGTTTCAGATGGGCGGTGTTGGTCCGATGCAAGGGCAGGCACATGTTTTCGTGCGATATGCGCCTGAACAGATTCCATTTGCGATTAAACGATATCAAGATGAAACGCGACGCTTGTACGAAGTCTATGACCAGCGGCTGGTAGATAAAGAATATCTTTGTGATGACGTCTCGATTGCTGATTTCGCGACCTTCCCGTGGGTACGTAGCCATGAATGGGCTAAAGTTGATATCAGTGACCTGACTAATTTGCAGCGTTGGTTAGCATTAATGGAGGCCCGACCAGCAACTAAGAACGGTTTGTCTATTCCTGAATCAATTGATAAGTTGAAAAATAAAAACGCGAAAGAACTCGAGAAAGGCTTTGTCAAGAGCGCTCAGAGCATGTTAGTAGGTAAGGACTAGAAAAACACTCAATTATTCATTAGGTTGATGTTGGCAATATGAGTAATAAATCGAACGCTCGCTCTATTTTGTGTTAGCATTCTTTGATGTTAAGTGCTGCAAGAAAAAATGATCGAGACTTAGAGCCGATTTCACCCGACCTATCTTCATTTTCTTCATTTATAGACACCTTTCCTCTACAAGGACGAGCTATCTATAGACGTTTGTTCGAACGCCATGCTGACGTGGTTCAGACTCAAAAAGAGAAGTTTGCTGTTGCCAATTTAGAAAAAATATTAACAGCGACATTCGAAATATCCTCGACATCTGGTTTCGACAAGATGTCTCTTCGTGACCTTTCCAAAAAAGCCGATATGAGTATGGGGGCGATCTATTCTTGTATCACCAAGAAAGAAGACATTGCCTTAATGGTGGCTGATGCGGTTAGACTCAGCGGTGAGTTTACCCGAGAGCATGCCATGCAGGCCGAATCTAGTTGGTTGCAAATAGAGCAAAGTATTCGTTTTCATTTATACGCCAGTACTGTGCTCCAACCGTGGTATTTCTTCTTATATTTTGAGACTCGCAGTCTGCCTGACTTAATGCAGCAGGAATCAAAGCAGATGGAATTAGAGGCTATTGATAACTTCCAATCCACAATCAAAAACGGTATTGATTGTAATGAGTTTACTCAGACAGATTCGCTGATGGTTGCAAATATGATTGTGGTAATGCTAGAAGATTGGTACCTAAAACCATGGAAGAATCACTCTGCCAGTAGGCGCAGGCAAACAGTTGAACAGAAAGAAGCCAGAATTGAATCTTATTATCAAGCATTGATAACAATGCTTAGAAAAATTTTAACGTAATTAGTTTTAGAGAAAAATATTATGAACTATAAAGTCCCATTAAAAGATATTAAATTTGTCCGAGATGAAGTGCTAGATATGTCGACTCACTATGCCAAATTTACCAAGGGGAAAGCTGCAGAGCCTGATTTAGTCGAGGCGATATTTGAAGAGGCGGCAAAGTTTTGTGAGAACGAATTAGTACCACTCAACAAAGTGGGAGACGAAGAAGGTTGTCATTTTGAAAATGGTGAGGTTACTACGCCTAAAGGTTTCAAAGAGACTTACAAAGATTTTGTTGACAATGGTTGGCCAGGCTTAACTGGTCCAACGGAGTATGGCGGCCAAGGTATGCCTGAATCGGTTGGTTTAACATTTATGGAAATGTTGATCAGTGCTAATCACAGTTGGAGCATGTACCCTGGTTTAAGTTTGGGTGCTATTAAAACTGTCTATGTGCACGCTAATCAAGATATCAAGGACCGCTTTATGGAGCCAATGGTAGCGGGTAATTGGACCGGTACTATGTGTTTAACTGAGCCACATTGTGGGTCGGATCTTGGCCTGTTGAAATCCTATGCTGTTGTCGATGAAGACTCTGACGAACAGGGTGCTTATAAAATCAGTGGCAGCAAGATTTTTATCTCTAGTGGTGAGCATGATATGTCGGATAATATTATGCATATTGTATTGGCTAGACTGCCGGATGCACCTGCAGGTATTAAAGGTATTTCTCTTTTTCTAGTGCCAAAAATATTGGTAACTAAAGACGGTTCTCTAGGTGACCGAAACACCGTTACCTGTGGTTCCATTGAGGAGAAAATGGGCATACATGGTAATTCAACCTGTGTAATGAACTTTGATGATGCTAAAGGATATCTGATTAGTGAGCCGCACAAAGGAATGAGTGCGATGTTTACCTTTATTAATGAGTCTCGCTTAGGTGTTGCAATGCATGGCCAAGCACATTCATCGGTGTCGTTCCAGAAAGCCTTGGCCTACGCCAAAGACCGTAATCAATTTAAAGCGACTAAACGAGACAACCCAGATCGACCTGCTGATCCAATCATTTGTCATGCAGATGTACGCCGAATGTTACTAACGCAAAAAGCGTTTGCTGAAGGCGGCCGTATGTTAAATATGTTTTGTGGCAAACAAGTTGATATTGAGCAATCAGCTGATTTTTCAGAACAAGAGCGCCACCAAGCAGATGCCTTGTTAGCTATTTTGACACCAATCGCGAAAGGGTTTCTATCAGAAACCAGTATGGAAACTACCAACTATGGTATTCAAATTTTAGGTGGTCATGGTTTTATTAAAGAGTGGGGTATGGAGCAAGAAGTACGAGATGCTCGAATATCGCAACTTTATGAAGGCACTACTGGTATTCAAGGCTTAGATTTACTCGGTCGAAAAATACTCAAAACTCGAGGGGTAGCGATCAAGCCATTAATGGAACTCTTTGATGACTTTATTGCCGAAGATCGTTGGAATAAACACAGTCGTCGTTTTAAAAAGTATGTCAAACAATGGAAATCTCTAACACGCTCAGTAGGCTTTAAAATCATGAAGGGCAATATGGATGAATTAAATGCCGCTGCGGTTGAGTACTTAATGTTTTCAGGTTATGTCACGCTTGGTTACTTTTGGTCAAGAGCCGCAATTATTGCAGAACAAGCAATTGAGGAAGGCAAAGGTGATGAAAATTTTTATCGAGCTAAAATTGAAACAGCAAATTTTTATTATGAACGTTTAATGCCTCGTGCTGATGCCTTGGTAGAAAGCATTGGTAATGGTGCAGAATCAATGATGGCAATGGATGTTGA